>JACIXM010000174.1 GCA_014360395.1 Actinotalea sp. | reverse complement strand
CCGCCGGGCCCGGCGCAGCGGCCGGTACCGCGCCGCCCACCCGGCGCAGGCCGGGCCTGGCCAGGCCCGTCGCGGGCCTCGCCGCGCGCGCCGACGCGATGGTGTTCGGGCCGGGTCAGCCGACGCCCGAGCAGGTGGAGGAGTACTGGGAGCAGGTCGACGCGACGGTCCGCGCGCTCCAGGCGGCGGTCCCGGCCCGTGTCCGCGTGCGGGGCCGCTGGTCGACGGCGTCGCTGCGCGCCCGTCGGCGGGACCGCCGCGGGGAGCGTCGTGCCGGCCGTCGCGGGGAGCGTCGCTGACGCCGCCCGGCGCGGAGCCCGCACGGCCGAGGGGCTGACCGGAGCGCTCACGGGACGGACCCTGCCTGCCGATAGGAACAGGGGATGGACCGCCCCGCACGCCGCAGGTCGGCGGGTACCGTGGCGGGGCGCAGGACGCGAGCAGGGGGAGACGGGCCGGATGTCGATGGCGGTAGGTGTGCCGGCGGGCATGGGCAGGCGCCTGCTCGCCGCCGCGGTGGACGGGGCGCTCGCGCTCCTGGTCGTCGGGGCGCCGGTCGCGGTCGCCCTGCTGACCCGCCCGGCGGACGACCCGGCCGCCGGCGGCCCGGGTGCCGCGCTCCTCGCCGCCTCCGGCGTCGGCCTCCTCGCGCTCGCGGTGACGCAGTGGGTGCTGCTGGGGCGTCGCGGCTGGACGCTCGGCAAGCGGGCCCTGTCGATCACGGTCCTCAGCGAGCGGTCCGGCTTCCCGCCGGGGCTCGGTGCCGCCTTCCTGCGCGGGCTCGTCCCGGCGCTGTCCACGGTGGTGCCGGTGATCGGCCCCGCCCTCGTGCTCGCCTCCCCGCTGCTGGACCGGTCCGGTCGGCGGCAGGGCTGGCACGACAGGGCGGCCGGGACCGTCGTCGTCGACGCCGCGAGTGCGCCCGCGCCCGACCGCCGTGCCGTGGACCGCCGGCTCGGGCACCTGCTCGACCCGCCCGGGAACGGAACGACCGGTCCGGTCCCGCCCCCCGCGCCCTGGCCGGTCGCCCCCGAGGCGCCCGACGACGCCCTCCCCGCGGTCCTGGAGGACACCGGTCGCATCGACCGCCCCGGGACGCCTGCCGAGGTCCGGCTGTCCGCCGGGCCGCTCCTGGCCGACCGGCCCGTCCTGCCCCGCACGCGCGGCCTCGTCCCCGGCACGCGCGTCGTGCCGCCGAGCCCGGTGCCGGACGCGGTGCCGTTCCAGCAGCGCCCGCTCGAGGAGGACGTGGAGGCCACGCGTCTGCGCCCGGCCCGCACGCGGGTCCCGGAGATGGCGCGGGGGCACGAGGTGACGGTCGAGCTCACCGACGGCCAGCGCGTGACGTTCAGCGGGACGGCGCTCGTCGGCCGCAACCCGACCCCGCGCCCGGGGGAGGACGGCTGCTGCCTCATCACCGTCGCCGACCCCGGCCGCTCGGTCTCCAAGACCCATCTGCTGCTCGGCGTCGACCGTCACGGCCTGTGGGTCAAGGACCGGCAGTCGACCAACGGCACGGTGGTCACCCTCGCGGACGGCCAGCAGATCCTCTGCGGCGCGGGCCAGCAGGTCCGCCTGCCCCCGGGCGCCTCGGTGGCGTTCGGCGACTACGGCCTGTCGGTCGCGACCGTCGACGCCGTCTGACCGTCGACGGCGACCTGGCGGCGCGCGAGGCGCTGGGTGCGGCCGTGGCGCAGCCCGTCCGCCGTGAGGACGACGACGGCGACCCAGACGAGCCCGAAGCCCCACCAGCGCGCCGCCGGCATGGCCTCGCCGAAGACGAGCACGCCGATCGCGAACTGCATCGTGGGCGAGACGTACTGCAGCAGCCCGATGACGCTGAGCGGCACCCGCCGCGCCGCGGCGCCGAAGAGCAGGAGCGGGACCGCCGTCACCAGGCCCGCGGACGCCAGTGCCAGCGCGTGCCCGGTGCCGTACCCGCCGAAGGTGCCGGCCCCGACCGCGCCCAGCCACAGCAGGTAGGCCAGCGCCGCCGGGGTGAGGAACGCCGTCTCGACCGCCAGGCTCGTGACCGCCGGGACGCTCCGCCCGACCCGGTTCTTGATGAGGCCGTACAGCCCGAAGGAGACCGCCAGCACCAGTGCGATCCACGGCAGCTCGCCCACGCCCGCGGTGATCACGACCACGGCGACGGCACCCAGCCCCACCGCGACCCACTGGGCCGGGCGCATCCGCTCCCGCAGCACGAGCACGGCCAGCGCCACCGTGACCAGGGGGTTGATGTAGTACCCGAGCGCCGCGTCGACGGTCCGCCCGGACAGCACGCCGACGACGTAGGTGGTCCAGTTCGCCGCGACGAGCACCCCGGCGAGGGCGAGGAGCCCGAGGCTGCGGCGGTCGAGGGCGCGCACGGTGCGCCAGGCGCGGGTGAGGGTCAGCAGGAGCGCGCACACGACCAGGGACCACACGACGCGGTGGGCGATGATCTCCAGCGGCGTCGCCGGCTCCAGCAGGGGGAAGTACACCGGCAGCAGGCCCCACAGCACGTACGCGCCGAGGCCCAGGGCGAGGCCGGCGCGGGAGGTCGGGGTGGGCGGCACGGGCCGAACCTACGCCCGTCGGCACCCCCGCCGCGCCCCGCCGCTCGGACCGGTTCGACCGGCGCGTCGAGGGACCGGCCCGGCCATCGGCCCGGGCCGCAGCCGCAGCGGCGCTGAGGGTCGTCCCATGACCGCCCGCGCCGCCGGGGCGCCGCCGCCTACACTGGTCGGCAGCGTCCCCGGCGCGGGCCCCCGAGCCGCGCGTCCCCCCTCCCGGAAGGCTCCTTCTCACGTGAGCAGCAGCAGCGCCCTGCGCGTCGCGGTCGTCGGTGCGGGTCCCGCGGGCATCTACGCCTCGGACATCCTGTCCAAGTCGGGCCTGGAGGTGTCGATCGACCTCTTCGAGCGGCTCCCCGCCCCCTTCGGCCTCGTCCGGTACGGCGTCGCGCCGGACCACCCGCGGATCAAGCAGATCATCGTGGCGCTGCACAAGATCCTCGAGCGCGGGGACATCCGCCTGCTGAGCAACGTCGACTACGGCACCGACATCGACCTGGAGGACCTGCGCCGCTTCTACGACGCGGTGATCTTCTCCACCGGTGCGATCAAGGACGCCCAGCTGCGCATCCCCGGCATCGAGCTGCCCGGGTCCTACGGCGCCGCGGACTTCGTCTCCTGGTACGACGGGCACCCGGACGTGTCGCGCACCTGGCCGCTGGAGGCCGAGCAGATCGCCGTCGTCGGCGCGGGCAACGTCGCCCTCGACGTCGCGCGGATCCTCGCCAAGCACCCGAAGGACCTGCTGTCGACCGAGGTGCCGGACAACGTCTACCAGGGGCTCCTGGCCAACCCGGTCACGGACGTGCACGTCTTCGCCCGCCGTGGTCCGGCGCAGGTGAAGTTCAGCCCGCTGGAGCTGCGCGAGCTCGGTCACGTCCCGGACGTCGACGTGATCGTGTACCCGGAGGACTTCGAGTTCGACGAGGGCTCGATGGCCGCGATCCACTCCTCGAACCAGACCAAGCAGGTCGTCAAGACCCTCACGGACTGGACGCTGCGCGAGCCGGAGGAGCTCACCGCCAGCCGCCGGATCCACCTGCACTTCCTGCACCGGCCCGTCGCCGTGCTCGGCGAGGACCGCGTCACCGGCCTGCGCACCGAGCGCACCGTCCTCACCGGCGACGGCACCGTCGCCGGCTCCGGGGAGATGCACGACTGGCCGGTCCAGGCGGTCTACCGCGCGGTCGGCTACTTCGGCTCGCCGCTGCCGGGGATCCCCTTCGACGAGGCGGCGGGCGTCATCGCCAACCGCGAGGGGCGGGTCGTCCAGGCCGACGGTGAGCCCATGCCCGGCGTCTACACGACGGGCTGGATCAAGCGGGGTCCGGTGGGCCTCATCGGTCACACCAAGTCCGACGCGTCCGAGACGATCAAGCACCTGGTCTCCGACGTCGACACGCTGCAGCGGGCGCCGGAGCGGGACCTGGACGCCGTGACGGCGTTCCTGGCCGACAAGGGCGTGGGCCACGTCGAGTGGTCCGGCTGGATGCTGCTCGACGCGTGGGAGCAGGAGCTCGGGCGGCCGCACGGGCGCCAGCGCATCAAGGTCGTCCCCCGCGAGGAGATGCTCGCGATCATCCGCGGCCAGGCCTGACGAACCGGCTCACGACGCCCCGCGCCCGGGAACGGGCGCGGGGCGTCCGGCGTTGTCCCTGGTGGGCGTGGCGGCGAGTCGCGCGGCGTGCTCCGCTGAGGCCCTGCCGCGGTGGTGCGGCGTGACGGGACGAGGAGGAGGAAGGCGTGGGTCGGCGTCACTTCAACGGGCTCAAGACCGCCGCCCTGTTCGGCGTGCTGTGGGTCGTGGTGCTCCTGCTCGGCGGTCTGGTGGGGGAGGGCCGGTTCATCTGGCTCTTCGCCGCGATCGGCCTGGTCGGGACCGCCTACGGCTACTGGAACTCCGACAAGATCGCGATCCGCGCCATGCGGGCCCGACCGGTCAGCGAGCTGGAGCAGCCCGCGATGTACCGGATCGTGCGCGAGCTCTCCATCCAGGCCCGTCAGCCGATGCCGCGCCTGTACGTGTCCCCGACCATGGCGCCGAACGCGTTCGCGACCGGGCGCAACCCCAAGAACGCCGCCGTCTGCTGCACCGAGGGCATCCTGCAGATCCTCGACGAGCGCGAGCTGCGCGGCGTGCTGGGGCACGAGCTCATGCACGTCTACAACCGCGACATCCTCACGTCGTCCGTCGCGGCGGCGCTCGCGGGCATCATCACCTCGGTCGCGCAGTTCCTCATGTTCTTCGGCGGGAGCCGCGACCGCGGCGGGAACCCGTTGGCGGTCCTCGCGATGGCGATCCTCGCGCCGTTCGCGGCCATGCTCATCCAGTTCGCGATCAGTCGGACGCGCGAGTACGACGCGGACGAGGACGGTGCGCGGCTCACCGGTGACCCGCTCGCCCTCGCCTCGGCCCTGGCCAAGCTCGAGCGGGGCACGCAGCGCGCACCGTTGCCGGCGAACCGCGACCTCGTCGACGTCAGCCACCTCATGATCGCCAACCCGTTCCGCGGCGGCGGCATGGCCAAGATGT
>JACIXM010000173.1 GCA_014360395.1 Actinotalea sp. | reverse complement strand
CGGCACAGCCACACCGGCCGCACCCTCGCGGACGAGCCGGTCCTGCAGCACCGGCTCGGCGTGCTCTGGGCGCAGGTGGAGCGGACGCGCCGCCTCGTCTACTGGGCCGCCGACGAGGCCGAGACCGGCGGGCCCGACGCGCTGCCGGCCCTGGCGAGCGCCAAGGCCGAGGTGGCCGATGCCGCCGTCGGCACGGTGAACGAGGTGATGACCCTGCTGGGCGGCATGGCCTACCGCGACCGCTCCCCGGTCGAGCGCCACCTGCGCGACGTCCGCGCCGCCCACGTCATGGCCCCGACGACGGACGTCCTGCGCACCTGGACGGGCCGGGCGGCGCTCGGCATCCCGCTGCTCGGCGAGTGAGGCCGGGCAGCGTGGACCACACCGTCCTGCTGGTCGGTCCCGGCGCGCGGGAGGCCGTGGGCCTGGACGAGCACCCGGCGCTGCGGGTGCTGCCGGAGGACCCGGGCACGGACCACGTCGACGTCGTCGTCGTGCGGGCGGTGACCGCGCGGGACCTCGCCCTCCTCCAGCGGGTGCACGCCGCGCACCGCGACGCCGGCGCGGTCCTCGTGGTTCCGGCGGGCGACCCGGGGGGAGTCCGGCGGTCCCTCGTCTACACGCCCGGTGTCCCCACCGACGTGGAGGTCACCGAGGAGCCCGGCGGGCAGGAGCTGACGTCGAGGGTCCACGCCTGCGCCGTCCGCGCGGCGCGGCGCCGGGCCCACCGGGTGCTCCTCACCGAGCTCGCCGCGCAGACCGTCGAGCGGCCGCCGGCGGCCCGGCCGGTCTCGGAGGCCCTGACCGCCGTCCTCGACCGGGCGCCCCTGGGCGTGGCGCTCGTGGACCGCGACGGCACGCTGGTCAGCTGGAACGCCCGGGCGGCGATGCTCCTGGGCCTGCGCGGGCCCGACGCCCGCGCCCCCGTGACGGACCTCGTCGACGACCCGGAGGCGCTCCGGTCCGCGATCGCGGAGGTGGAGGACGGGGGGAACGACGGCTTCAGCCCGGCCGCGCTGGTGGCGCCGCTCCGCTCGCCCGGTGCGTGGGTCGAGGTCAACGCCGCGGCGACGACGCTCGCGGACGGAACCCGTGTCGTCCTGCTGCTGCTCGTCGACGTGACCTCCCGGCGCGCGGCGGAAGAGGCCCGCGACGCGCTGCAGGACCGCCTCCGCGTGGTGCGGCGTTCCCAGGAGTTCCTGCTGCGGGCGTCCGACGTCCTGGCGACCTCGACGACCTGGACGGAGACCCTGGCCCGGCTCGCGACGGTCGCGGTCCCCACGTTGGGCGACCTCTGCCTCATCGACGTGGTGGAGAACGGGCGCTGGCAGCGGATCGCTGCGAGCCACGCGGACCCGGGGCAGCGGGAGGCCGCCGAGGAGCTCCGGCTGCGGTACGCCCCAGTGCCCGGGAGCGACCATCCGGCGGCGATGGCGCTGCGGGAGCGGCGCACGCAGTGGTCCCCGCACATCGACGCCGCCTGGCTCCGGGCCGCGGCCAGGGACGAGCGCCACGCGGCGCTGCTGGAGACGATGCGGCTGAGCGGCTACATCGCGGTGCCCCTCGAGGTCGACGGCGAGCCGCTCGGCGTCGTGACGCTGGCCCGCGGGGCGCGCGGGCGCCGTTTCACCCACGACGACGTCGTCCTGGCCGAGGAGCTGGCCGGCCGCGTCGCCGTCGTCGTGGGGAAGGCCCGCCGGTACGACCGGGAGCACGAGATCGCGGTCGCGCTGCAGCGCAGCATGCTCACGGCGCTGCCGGACCTCTCGCCGTGGGAGGTGGCCGCCCGCTACGTGCCCGCCGGCGCCGACACCCAGGTCGGCGGCGACTGGTACGACACCTTCGTCCTGCCCGGCGCCGACCCCGTGCTGGTGATCGGTGATGTGGTGGGTCACGACGTCACCGCGGCCGCGGCGATGGGTCAGGTCCGCAGCGCGATGCGCGCGCTGGCGTGGGGACGCAGCGACCGACCGACCGAGGTGCTGGACGCGCTGGACGCGCTCAACGCCGCGGTGCGGGTGACGGACTTCGCGACGGTCGTCTACGGCGTCGTCGAGCCCGACGACCGCGGGGGAGCGGTGCTGCGCTGGGCGACGGCCGGGCACCTGCCGCCGATCGTGCTCGGGCCGGACGGGCGCTGCCGGCTGCTGGACGCGCGGCCGGACCTCGTCATCGGCGTGCCGCACCCGCACGCGCGACCGAGGACCGAGCACCGCACGGCGCTCGCCGCGGGCTCGACCCTGCTGCTGTACACCGACGGCCTCGTCGAGCGCCGCGCCGTGCCTCTGAACGTCAGCCTGGCGTCGCTCCAGGAGCAGGTGACCCGTCTGCGTGACCTCCCGCTGGAGGAGCTCTGCGACGCCGTCGTGGCGAGCCGTGCGCACGACCAGGAGGACGACATCGCGCTCCTCGCCCTGCGCCTGCCGCGCGCCGGGACGGACGCGCTCGAAGGGCTGGCCGGGACGGCCTGACAGTGCTCGGCGCACGTCCTGGCGCACGAGGAGGGCGGTGCTGCGGGAACCCCCGCAG
>JACIXM010000172.1 GCA_014360395.1 Actinotalea sp. | reverse complement strand
GTTCATCGAGCAGATGCCGCTGGATGCCGGGCACACCTGGGACCGCACGCAGATGGTCACCCAGGCGGAGATCCTCGAGCGGCTGCGGGCGGCGTTCCGGCTGACGGAGGTGCCCGGGCGGGGGTCGGCACCGGCAGAGCTGTGGACGGTCGACGACGGCCCGGCGACGGTGGGCGTCATCGCGTCGGTGTCCGCGCCGTTCTGCGGCACCTGCGACCGCGTACGGCTCACCGCCGACGGTCAGGTCCGGGCGTGCCTGTTCTCCCGCACCGAGACCGACCTCCGCACCCTGCTGCGCGAGGGCGCCGACGACGACGAGCTCGGCCGCGCCATCCGGACGTGCCTGGCGGGCAAGAAGCCCGGCCACGACATCGACGACCCGGCGTTCTTGCAGCCGGACCGCCCGATGAGCGCGATCGGCGGCTGAGGGGTCGGGACGGGCGGCGTCGTCAGCCGCCGGTGCGGAAGACCGGGAGCACGTCGCCGGGGTGGACCTCCGCCACGTCCCGGTCCACGAGGGCCAGGCCGTCGGACTGCGCGAGCCCGGCGACGAGGTGCGAGCCCGAGCCGCCCGCGACCGCGCGGCGCGCGCGCAGGACGCCGTCGTCGTCCCGTTCCAGGGCGACGGGCATGTACTGGGCGCGGCCGGCCGGAGTGCGCCAGCCGTCGACGACCGTCGCGCGCATGGTCGGGCGGTCCAGGCGCTCGACGCCGCGCAGCCGCAGCAGCGCGGGGCGGACGAACGCCTCGAACGAGACGTGGGCGCTGACCGGGTTGCCCGGCAGGGACAGGACCGGCGTCCCGCCCGGGAGTCGGCCGAGTCCCTGAGGCTTGCCGGGCTGCATCGCCACGCGGACGAACCGCACGTCGCCCCAGCCGGTGAGGGCGGCCTTGACGACGTCGTAGGCGCCCACGCTCACGCCCCCGGTCGTGACGACGAGGTCCGCCCACGCCTCCTGCTCCGTCAGCACGGCGCGGAGCCGGGCGGGGTCGTCGGGCACGGCAGGCGTCCGGCGGGCCTCGCAGCCGGCCGCCTCCGCCGCCGCCAGGAGGAGGAGCGAGTTGGAGTCCGCGACCTGCCCGCGCCGCAGCGTCTGCCCGGGCGGCACGAGCTCGGAGCCGGTCGGGACGACGACGACGCGCGGGCGCCGGTGCACCCGGACGGCGGCCGCCCCCGCGGAGGCGGCCGCGGCGACGCGGGCGGGGCCCAGCAGCGTGCCGGCGCGCAGGACGACGTCGCCGGCGTGGACGTCCTCCCCGGCCCGGCGGATGTGCGCGCCGGGGGCCGGCTCGCGGTCGATGCGGACCGTGTCGCGCAGGGTCCGACTCCTGTCCCCGTGCTCGGCGACATGCTCGGAGGGGTCGGCGAAGCCGTCGGTGTGCTCGACCGGGACGACGGCGTCCGCGCCCGGCGGGACCGGGGCTCCCGTCATGATGCGGGCCGCGGTGCCGGGCGTGACCTGGGGCTCGGCGTCGGACCCCGCGGGCAGGTCGGCGAGGACGCGCAGCGTGACGGGGTGGTCCGGGGTCGCACCGAGGACGTCGTCGCGGCGCACGGCCCAGCCGTCCATGGCCGAGTTGTCCCAGGCGGGCAGGTCCGTCGGGGCGACGACGTCAGCCGCCAGGACGTGACCCGCGGCGTGGGCGACCTCGATGTCGACCGCCCGCAGCGGGGCGACGAGCGCCAGCACCGCATCCCGGTGCTCCGCCACGGCGAGGAGGCGTCCGCCGTCGGTCGCGTGCTGGTCGTGCGCCATCGGGTGCTCCTCGCCTCGTCGGTGCG
>JACIXM010000171.1 GCA_014360395.1 Actinotalea sp. | reverse complement strand
GGCCGAGCCCCAGGCCGACGACGGCGCTCCCACCCGGCCGCGCCACGTCGTCGGCCACGACCCGCACACCCGCCCGGCGGTGCACCTCCCACCCGAGCAGCGCGGTCCCGACCACGGGGAGCGACGCCGAGGCCAGCGGCGTCGAGGCGCGCATCCGGTGGAATCCCGGCGGGGGCGCGGCGAGCCAGTGCCCCGGGGGGTGCTCCGACTCCCCTGGGCCGACCGGAGCGCCTCGCGCGGCCGCGGCCGCAGCGTCAGCACCTCAGGTCCCGTCCGCCGGGCCGCCGGGGGCCGCGGCGGAGCGACGCCGGGCCGCCTCCCGCACCGCGTGGATCCCCGCGACGGCGCCGACGAAGACCGTCGTCGCGGCGGCCTGGGCGCGCGCCGCGTCGTCGCTCAGCATGAGGAGCACGAACCCGACGAGGAGGGCGAGCGTCGCCCACGACAGCCACGGGTGCCCCCACATCCGCACCGTCGGCCGGCGGCCCTGCGCCTCCAGGCGCGGGCGCAGCCGGATCTGCGCGACGACGATGGCCAGCCACACCGCGATGAGCGACGCCCCCACCGCGCTGAGCAGGATGCCGAGCAGGCCCTGCGGCAGCCACCAGTTCAGCAGCACGCTGAGCAGGGCGAACGCCGTGGAGACGAGCACGGACGTCACCGGGACGCCCGCCCGCGACACCCGCAGCAGTGCGGGCGGGCCGTCGCGGCGCTCGGCGAGCGAGTAGGCCATCCGGGAGGTGCCGTAGAGGTTGGCGTTGAACGCCGACATCAGGGCGACGACCACGACCACCTCCATGATCGTCGGCAGCGCGGGGATGCCGGCCAGGCCCAGCACCGCGACGAACGGCCCGGCGACGAGCTCGGCGGAGGTCCACGGCAGCACCGTGACCATGATCGCGACAGAGCCGATGTAGAAGAGCAGGATCCGCCACACGATGGTCCGCGCCGCGCGCGCGATGCTGCGCTGGGGGTCGTCGGACTCGGCGGCCGCGATCGTGATGATCTCGATCCCGCCGAAGGCGAAGAGGACCACGAGGAGACCCGCGGCGATCCCGGCGATCCCCTGGGGCGCGAAGCCGCCCTCGCCGACCAGGTTCGCGAGGCCCACGGGGTCGCGGTCCGGCAGCCAGCCGAGCACGAGCAGCGTGCCGATGACGAGGAACACGACGATGACGCCGACCTTGAGCGCCGCGAACCAGTACTCGAACTCGCCGAAGCTGCGCACGCCCCGCAGGTTCACCGCGGCGAAGGCGGCGATGAGGACGACGGCGATGACCCCTTGCGGCACCGCGGGCACCCAGCTGTGGACGATCGCCGAGGAGGCGGTGATCTCCACCCCCAGCACCATGATCAACGTGAACCAGTAGACCCAGCCGACCGTGAACCCCGCCCACCGGCCGATCCCCGCCTCGGCGTACGTGGAGAAGGACCCGCTGGACGGCAGCGCCGAGGCGAGCTCGGCGAGCATCCGCATGACGAGGACGACGAGCACGCCGGCGGCGACGTAGGACAGCAGGATCGCCGGGCCCGCGATGCTGATGCCCGCCCCGGTCCCCAGGAACAGGCCTGCGCCGATCGCCGACCCCAGGCCCATCATGGTCAGGTGCCGGACCCGCAGGCCGTGCGCGAGCCGCGGCTCGCCCACCGGCACCCCGAGCGCGGTGGGTGCCGGGTCGGCCGACGACGCCGTCGGGCGCGGCGTCGTGATCGCGGGTCCCGGCGTGGTCGTCCGGGCGGGGGGCTGCTCAGTCACGCGCGGCAGTGTCGCGCACCATCCTGATCGCGTGCTCCGTCGTCGCGGTCAGCACGTCCGCCGGGTCGCCGTCGAACACGATCCTCTCGGTGCGGACGCCGTCGGGCGCCGCGACGGCGAACCAGACGGTGCCCGCCGGCTCACCCTCGGCCGGCTCGGGGCCGCCGACGCCGGTCACCGCGACGACGAGGTCCGCGCCCAGCAGGCGGGCGGACGACGTCGCCATCGTCCGGGCGCACTCCTCCGTGACCACGGGCCCCTCGGGCACACCGAGCAGCTCGAACTTCACCTCGGGCGTGTAGGCGACGACGGCGCCGCGCAGCCAGTCCTGTGCCGATGGTGCCGCGGCGAGGACGCTCGCGATCGTGCCGCCCGTCAGGGACTCGGCGGTGCCGACGGTCCAGCCGCGGCGGTCGAGGAGGTCGCCCAGGTCGGCGGCGATCCGTTGGGCGGCGTCCGCGGTCGCGGACACGGCGGTGCTGAGGTCGGACATGGCCACCAGGGTGCCCCGGCCCGTCCGCCTCGGCACCCGGAGGCTCGTCGGACGCCCGTCACGCCGGCTGGTCGTCGACGCCGGGCTGCGACGCCGTCGTCCTCGTGACCTCCGCACCGACGGCCCTCAGCACGAAGGCCTCGGTCGCGGCGATCGCCGCCGCCCGGTCCGGCCCGTCCTCCTCGGGGACGGACCGGCTGGACAAGCACGCGTGCACGAGCGGGACGGTGGTCTGCAGCGGCTGCGGCGCGAAGGCGCCGGAGGCCATGCCGGCGGTGAGGATGCCGCGCAGGATCGCCTCGACGGGAACGGCGTGCTCCCGCAGCCGGCGCTGCATCTCCGGGGACAGCAGGGTGCGCAGCTCCGACCCGCCGGGGGCGAGGTGGAAGACCCGCTTGAGCTCGGCCTGCTGGCGGATGTAGGTGCGCAGCTGGAGCACGGGGTCGTCGACGCCCTCGAGCGCGCGCTCCAGGGCGGCGACCCACTGGTCGGTCTCGTGGGTGATGAACTCCAGGAGGAGGGTCTCCTTGTCGGGCACGTGGTTGTACACCGCCGTGCGCCCGACACCCGCCGCCGCGGCGATCTCCGCGAGGGTGACGGAGTCGAAGCCGCGCTCGGTCATCAGCGTGGCGAGCGCCGCGAACAGCTTGTGACGCGTCTGCTCGCGGTGCTCGCTCAGCGAGCCGCCGATGATCTTGGGCACCCGTCCATTCTCCCCCACCGGCCCGGGCAGGGGCACGACGGCGACCCGGGGCCTACCGTCACGTCGTGACGATCGAGCCGGACACGAAGGACTGGACCTGGGTGCTCGAGCGGCCCTGCCCCGAGTGCGCCTTCGTGGCGAGCGGGGTCACCGGGCCGCAGATCCCGCGGATCACGCGGGAGTGCGCGGGCGCGTGGGACGGCGTCCTGCGGCGCGAGGGCGTGCGCGACCGCCCCGCGCCGGACGTGTGGTCGCCGCTGGAGTACGCCTGCCACGTCCGGGACGTGTGCCGGATCATGGCCGAGCGGGTCCGGCTCATGCTGGCCGAGGACGTCCCCACCTTCGCGAACTGGGACCAGGACGCGACCGCCGTGCAGGACCGCTACGGCGAGCAGGACCCCGCCGTCGTCGCCCTCAACCTGCACACGGCGGCCGAGGCGATCGCCGCCCGTTTCGAGGCCGTGCCCGACGACGCCTGGGGTCGGCGCGGGCTGCGCAGCAACGGCGCGGAGTTCACCGTGCTGACCCTCGGGCGGTACTTCCTGCACGACGTCGTCCACCACCTGCACGACGTCGGCGCCTGAGCAGCGCGGCCCCGTCGGCGGGGCCGGTGGACCGTGACGTCACCCGAACGGCCCACCACCGAGCCCCGACCCCGGCCGCGCGGGACCTCCGCCCGTACCGTTCGACCATGGGGCGGGACGACGCGGCGAGGGG
>JACIXM010000170.1 GCA_014360395.1 Actinotalea sp. | reverse complement strand
GACGGCGGCCACGCGGTCGCCCTGCGCTACCGGCTCGGGGTGCCGACGGCGCGCATGCTCGCCCGACGGGCCGTCGAGCATGCGGGGCCCGTGCTCGACGTCCGCCGCACGGGCCGGATCAGCGCCGTGCCCGCCACGGGCCCACGGCCGCCGGTCGTCACCGCCCGTGCGGTCGGCGAGACCGGCCGGGTCCGTCCGCTGCGACCTGGCGTGTCCGTGGCGCACGTCGACGTCACCGCCGGCACGCTCGGCGCCTTCGTCACCGTCGCGGGCCGCCTGCACGCCCTGTCCAACCACCACGTGCTGGTCGGCTCGCCGACGGCGCGCGCGGGGGACGCCGTGCTCCAGCCCGGTCCTGCCGACGGCGGCCGGGACCCGCAGGACCGCGTCGGTGCCCTGGCGGGGTTCGTCCCGCTGGAGCCAGGGACGACGGCGCTCGTCGACGCCGCCGTCGCGGCCCTGGAGGACCCGACCGTCGACGCGACGTACCCGTCGGGCCCCGTGACCGCCACGACGCGGGTCACCGGCGCGGAGACCGTCGAGAAGATCGGCCGCACGACGGGCGTCACCCGAGGGCGCGTCACCGCCTTCGAGCTCGACGACGTCGTCGTGGGGTACGGACCGGGGATCGGCGAGGTGTCCTTCGACGACCAGATCGAGGTCGAGGGTCTGGACCGCGGACCGTTCTCCCGTGGCGGGGACAGCGGGTCGCTCGTCTACGTCCCGGGCACCGGTCAGGCGCTCGGCCTCCTCTTTGCCGGGAGCGAGACCGGCGGGGAGAATGGGGCAGGGCTGACGTACCTCAACCCGATCGACACGGTGCTGGAGGCGCTGGGCGCCGAGCTCCGCACCTGACGGTGACCCCGTCGGCGCCCGGGGGTGAGCGATGGCCGACCTCGAGCAGGCCCGGGCCGCCAAGGCGCGCCTGCGTACCGAGCTCGCCGGCCACCACGGCCTGCGCGGCATCGGCCTGGTCCGCGTGCGTCACGGCTACGCCGTGCGCGTGAGCCTCGCCACCGCCGCCGACGACGACCTCCCACCGGACGTCGACGGGGTGCCGGTCCGCGTCGCCGTCGTCGGGGAGGTCACGGCGCAGCGCTGAGGAGCGCCCCGGCGACGCCCGGCCCGTCAGGACGCGGACGCCCCGCCCGGGCTGACGACCGTCTGCATGGTGAGCTCGAGGCCGCCGACGACGTCCTCGACGGCCAGGGACACCGTGACGGCTCCGAGGTCGGCGACGTCGCGGACGTGCGTGCCGCCGCAGGGGATGTCGGTGCGACCGTCGGGCAGGTCGCAGACCCACGTGCGCCGGGCCGACAGCGCCTCGTCGGTCCGCTCGACCCGGACCGCACCGCCGGCGGCGACCCACCGCGCGAGGTGCGCGTTCGTCCGCGCCGCGACCGCGGCGGGGTCGTCCAGCGCGGCGACGGTGAAGCCCTTGCGGCGCAGGGACTTCCCGACGCGGTAGACGTCGGTGGAGCCGTGGGTGTGGATGCGGGAGCTCTGGATGGCCAGGGCGTCGAAGGCCGGGTTGCCGAGCGAGTCCGTCGACGCCGGCTTGCCCCATGCGTCCGCGAGCGCGGCGTCGAGCGCGAGGGCGGCGAGGTGGCAGGCGGTGTGCCCGGCGGACAGCGCGGCGCGGTGGCCGGCGTCGACGTCGACCCGCACCTGCTCCCCCACCGCGGGGGGCGCGCCCTCGACGACGTGGGCGACGACGAACGTCCACCCGTCGGTCCCGGTGCGGACCGGCAGCGCGTCACCGAGGTGCAGGGCGCCGTCGTGGATCCCCCCGGTCACGGCGTCCACCAGGGGCTGCGGGCCGCGGTCGGTGGTGAGCGTCCCCCGGTCGGCCGGCTGGTCGGGCCACGCGGCGTCGACCGGGTGGCACGCCGTGACGTCGAGGAGCACCCCCGACCGGCCCCCGTCGAGCGGCTCGACGTGCAGGACGGTGCCGGTCGACGTGGTCGCGCCGTCGGGGTAGGTGACGACCGTGTCCGTCGTGGGCAGGCTCATGCCGCTCCCTCGTCGAGCCGTCGGCCGGGTCGGTGCGTCGTGGTCACGGGAGGACGGTACGGCCGCCCGCCGTCCGGACGCGCGGGAAGCCCGCGCACCGGCGTCGTGTTCACTACCACCGTGACCACGACTGCCTCCCGCCTTCCCCGCGTCCGCGCCTCCGAGCTCGTCGGCCGCGGCTGGCTGAACACCGGCGGGCGGGACGTCACGCTCGCGGACCTGCGCGGCAAGATCGTGCTGCTGGACTTCTGGACGTTCTGCTGCATCAACTGCCTGCACGTCCTGGACGAGCTGCGCGAGCTCGAGGAGGAGTACCGCGACGTCCTCGTCATCGTCGGCGTGCACTCGCCGAAGTTCGTCCACGAGGCCGACCCGGTGGCCCTCGCCGCGGCGGTCGAGCGCTACGAGGTGCACCACCCCGTCCTGGACGACCCGGAGCTGACGACGTGGTCGGCGTACTCCGCGCGCGCCTGGCCGACGCTCGTCGTCGTCGACCCCGAGGGCTACATCGTCAGCCACATGGCCGGCGAGGGGCACAAGCACAACGTCGAGGTGCTCGTCCGCGAGCTCGTCGCTGAGCACGAGGCCAAGGGCACGCTGCACCGCGGCGACGGCCCCTACGTGCCGCCGGCGGTCGAGTCCCGCACCCTGCGCTTCCCCGCCAAGGCGATCCGGCTGCCGAACCGCCACCTCCTCGTCGCCGACGCCGGGCATCACAGCCTCGCCGAGCTCGCCGACGACGGCGAGACACTGGTCCGCCGGATCGGGTCCGGCGAGCGGGGCCTCGTCGACGGCGGCCCCGACGACGCCCGGTTCAGCGAGCCGAACGGCCTGTGCCTGGTGCCGGAGGAGCTGCGCGAGCGCCTCGGCTACGACGTCCTGGTCGCCGACACGGTCAACCACGCCCTGCGCGGCGTCCGCCTCGCGGACGGGCGCGTCATCACCGTCGCGGGCAACGGCCGGCAGTACATGGTGGGCGCGTCGGACAACGTCCTGCCCGAGGGCCGCGACGCCTCGGTGCCGTTCGCGCGCCGGCAGAAGCTCTCCTCCCCGTGGGACGTCGCGTGGTCGCCGGAGCTCGGCGCGTTCGTCGTCGCCATGGCCGGCAACCACACGATCTGGACCTTCGACGACCTGCTGGGCACGGTCGAGCCGCTCGCGGGGACGATGAACGAGGGCCTGCAGGACGGCCCCGGCCACGAGGCGTGGTTCGCCCAGACCTCCGGCCTGGCCGTGGGCCCGGACGGGCGCATCTGGCTCGCCGACTCCGAGGTCTCGGCGCTGCGCTGGCTCGAGCCCGTGGACGACGGAGCGCGCGACGACGACGGTGCCGCGGCCGGCGCCGTGGACGGGCCCGCGCGCGCGGTGACCGCGCACACCGCCGTCGGCGCCGGGCTGTTCGACTTCGGCCACCGCGACGGCCCGGCAGACCAGGCCCTGCTCCAGCACCCCCTGGGCGTCGCCGTCCTGCCCGACGGCTCCCTCGCCGTCGCGGACACCTACAACGGCGCCGTGCGCCGCTGGGCGCCCGCGCCCGACGGCCCGGGGGAGGTCACGACCCTCGCCCGCGACCTCGCCGAGCCGTCCGGCCTGCTGGTCGAGGTGCACGACGACGGAGGCATCGACCTGGTCGTGGTCGAGTCCGCCGCGCACCGGCTGACCCGCCTGCGCCTGCCGGCCCGGCTGGCCGGCGAGATCCTCGACGGGGGCGCGCACCGCACGCAGCGGCCCGTGAGCGAGATCGGCTCCGGCCAGGTGCGGCTCGACGTCGTCTTCACGCCCGCGACCGGGCAGAAGTACGACGACCGCTTCGGGCCGTCCACGCGCCTGCAGGTCTCCGCCAGCCCGCCCGAGCTGCTGCTGGACGGCGCCGGCGACGACGTCCCGCTGGAGCGGGTGCTGCGGATCAACCCCGACGTCGCCGAGGGCGTGCTGCACGTGACGGCCCAGGCGGCCTCCTGCGACGCCGACCCGACGATCGAGTTCCCGGCCTGCCACCTCAACCAGCAGGACTGGGGCGTCCCGGTGCGGGTCGTCGACGGCGGGCCCGACGTGCTCACCCTGCCGCTGCACGGCTGACACGCGGCGTCTGCCGGCCCGAGCGGCCCGTCGGCCCGTGCGCGGCGCCCGTCAGCCGTCCGCGGCGATCCGGCGCGCGGCGGCGAGGTAGCGCGCGGTCACCAGCCGCTGGACGACGGCGGCGCCCGGCGCGAGCAGCCGCCCGCCGGGCAGGGCGGGTCGGCTCACCGCCTCGATGTCGAGCACCACGGCGTCGCCGGCCCGCCGGACCTCGAACCGCTCGATCCCGGTCGCGGGGTGGCCCGGCAGGGTCGCGTAGGTGAAGCCGACCCGGTCCGGCTCGTCGACGACCGCCACGACGCGGCACGGCGC
>JACIXM010000017.1 GCA_014360395.1 Actinotalea sp. | reverse complement strand
ACCTCGCTCTTGAAGATCTTCAAGGACTGGCCCACGCTGCGGGCGAGGTCGGGCAGCCGCCTCGCGCCGAACAGCAGGAGGATGATGAGGACGACGATCACGAGCTGCCAGACGCCAGGTCTCATTGGTTCCTCCTTGCAGCGCGGGGGCCGCTGCCCCGGCGCGGTCGACAGGACGATCGTAACCGCGCCGTCAGTGCGAGAACGACCGCCACCGGGCGTACGCGGCCTCGTGGCGGGCCTGACGGGCCGCCTGCCTCCCGGCGGTGGCCTGGGCGGCCAGGGCGCGGCGGGCGCGAGCGGGCTCGGGGTCGGTGAGGTCCACCGGGGCGGGCGTCGTCAGCGGCAGCTCCCGGCCCTCCGCGCGCGCGGCCGCCTCGGCGAGCACCTGCGACGCCCGGTCCAGCTCGCGCAGCAGGCGCCGACCCTTGCGGTACAGGTCCCTGCCGAGGAAGAAGGCGCCGGTCAGCGTGCCGAGGACGAGCAGCGTCCAGACCGTGAACCAGAGCACCCGTCCAGCCTAACGTCCGCGGGCGCCGGGTTCGTGGTCGACGCCGTCGCGGCGGCCGAGCGCGTCGTGGAGGCCGAGCTCGGCGTAGCGGTCGAGCGCCCGGGCCGCCGCCTCGGCGGCGTCGGCCGCCGGCTCCGGCGGGTCCACCGCGCGCACGTCGTCGGCGAGCCGCAGCAGCAGCTGCCGCAGCCAGGCGCGGGAGGACACCGGGAGCCGCACGCGGAAGCCGCCGTCGGGCAGGTCGACGGTCTCCTCGACGGGCAGCTGCTCGGCGACCCACCGGGCGCGGCCGGACAGCTCCACCGTGACCCGCTCGTGCGCGGCCCGCGCGGCGAACGTCGCTGGCGGCTGCGGCCGGTCCGGCCGGTGCTCGACGGGGGCGTCGAGCACCGTCAGGTCCAGGATCCGGTCCAGCCGGAACAGCCGCTCGCCGCCCGCGCTGTGGCACCACGCCTGGAGGTAGGACCGCTCGTCGCCGGTGACGACCTGCCAGGGGTCGACGTCGCGCTCGCTCGTGCGGTCCGCCGCGTCCACGTAGCGCAGGTGGACGCGCCGGCCCGCCCGCACCGCGGCGCGGGCGGCCGCGACGACGGCGGGGTCCGCCTCGAGGGCGATCTGGACGTCGACGGTCGAGGCGGCCTCCCCGGTCGCCGCCGTCAGGGTCTGCAGCGTGCTCGCGAGGACCTCGCGCTCCCCCGCGTCCAGCGCCTGCCCGACGGACTCCTGCAGGGCGCGCAGCGCCGCCACGAGGACGACGGCCTCCCGGGTGCCCAGCCGCAGCGCCCGGCCCATCCCGCGGGCCTGGGTCAGCCGGACCACCCCGGAGTCCAGCGAGGCCGCGTCGAAGTCGATGAGGTCGTCCGGGAAGTACCCGGGCGTGCCGGTCATCCACAGCAGGTCCACGTCGTCCAGGACCTGCCGCGGGCTCACGCCGAACTGCGCGGCCAGCTCCTCGACGCTGGCGCCGTCGGTGCGGTCGAGGAACGCCACCATGCCCAGCAGTCGGACGAGGCGTTCCGGGGTGCGGTCAGCCATGGTCCACCGCCGTCCCCTCCGCGACCCGGTCCCCCAGCGCCGCCGCAGCGCGCAGGCGCGTGAGCACCGCGTCCCGCAAGGTCCGCGGCGCGAGCACGACGACGGCGTCGGTGTAGCCGGTGATCTCGTCGGCCAGGTCCGAGGTGCGCTGGTAGGGCACGGCCACCAGGTCGGTGCCCTCGGGGGCCGCGACGTCCTCGGGCGCCTGCCCGTCCGTCGCCCGGGCCCGCAGGGCGCCGGCCCGGTCCGGCGCGATCGCCAGCCAGGCGGTGCGCGCGTCGGCCCGCTGCGCGGTGCTGATCAGGCCGAGCGGGTCGGCGTCGGCGGGGACGGTGAACGCGTGCCGCTCGCCCACGGGGCGGACCCGACCGGTGATGCGGCTGAGCCGGAACACGCGCGGGGCGTCCCGGTCGCGGTCGCGACCCACCAGGTACCAGCCGCCCCGGCTCGCCACGAGCCGCCAGGGCTCGACGTGGCGCGTCAGGACCTCGCCCGTGCTCGCGGCGCGGTACGTGAAGGTGACGACCTGACGGTCGTGCGCGGCGTCGAGCAGCGGGGCGAGGGCGGGGCCGGCGGGGTGGACGCGGGGCGCGAGGCCGGCGACGGCGTCGGCCTCGGCCGGCGTGTCCCCCACGACCCGCAGCTTCGTCAGCGCGCGCCAGGCGTCCCCGCGCAGCGTCTGGTCGTTCCAGAGCTCCGCGGCGAGGGTGAGGACGCCGAGCTGGGCGGCGGACAGCTGCAGCGGCGGCAGCGCGTAGGCGTCCGGGTCGATCCGGTAGCCGACCTCGTCGCCGTGGGCGGCCGCCGTGACGGTGAGGACCGGGACGCCGAGGTCGCGCAGGATGTCCTTGTCCCGCTCGAACTTCCGCTCGAAGGCCTCGCTGCTCGCGCCGTCGTCGTACCCGGCCACGGAGGAGCGCACCTGCTCCTTCGTCATCGGGGCCGTCGTGTTGACCAGCGCGATGACGAGGTTGAGCAGGCGCTCGGCCTGGGGGATCGACTCGGGCATCGGGTCTCACGCTAGTGGGCCGGTAGCGTGACCGCGTGATCACGTGGCGTTCGGGAACCGTCGTGTCGCTCGGGGCCTCCTGGCCCGGGGCGCTCGAGCTCCAGGTGGCGATCAGCCCGGACGAGGGAGCGTCCGGCGGCGCCGGGGAGCCCGGCGGCGCCGCCGTCGCGCCCGAGGTCCGCGCCCTGGCCTACACCGCGCTGGTCGGCACCCCCGTCGTCGGCGACCGTGTGCTGCTCAACGTCAGCGCGCAGGCCCGTGGCCTGGGCACCGGGGGCTACGCGTTCGTCGTCGCGCTGCCGGACCGCCTCCCGCCGGACCCCGCGCCCGGTCCCGGGCACCTCGTCAAGGCGCGGTACACGGCCCTGCAGACGATGGTGCTCGGCGTCGACGAGCAGGAGTCGCCGCACCACGAGGCCCTGGAGGACGCCGACGACCTGGGCGGTCTGCCCGTGGTCGTGGCCGACCTGCACTCGGCCGTGCCCGCGGTCGTCGCCGGTGCGCGCTGGTCCGCCGCCACGGCGGGCCGTCCCCTCCCCCGCGTCGCGTACGTCATGACGGACGGCGGCGCGCTGCCCGCGTGGTTCTCCCGCAGCGTCGCGGGGCTGCGGGAGGCCGGGTGGCTCGACGCCTGCGTCACGGTGGGCCAGGCGTTCGGCGGCGACCTCGAGGCCGTGACCGTCCACACGGGGCTCCTCGCGGCCCGCCACGTCCTGGGCGCCGACCTCGTCGTCGTGGCGCAGGGGCCGGGGAACCTCGGCACGGGGACGCGCTGGGGGTTCTCGGGCGTGGCGGCCGGCGAGGCCGTGAACGCCGTCGGTGCGCTCGGCGGCCGGGCCGTGGCGAGCCTGCGGGTGTCCGGCGCGGACCCGCGCGAGCGGCACCTCGGCGTCTCCCACCACTCCCGCACGGCGTACGGCCGGGTCGCGCTGCACGCCGCCGACGTGCCCGTCCCCGTGCCCGCCCACGACCCGCTCGCGGGCCTGCGCGGCGCGGTCCTGGAGCAGGTGCACCGGCAGGCCGTGGCGCTGTGCGCCCCGCAGGGGCGGCACCGGCTCGTCGAGGTCCCTGCCGAGCGGGGGCTCGTCCCCGCGCTGGAGGAGGCGCCGGTGCGGCTGTCGACCATGGGCCGCGGGCTCGACACCGACCCGGAGTCGTTCCTCGCCGCGGCCGGCGCGGGCGGGCACGCCGAGCGGCTGCACGCCGGTCCGC
>JACIXM010000169.1 GCA_014360395.1 Actinotalea sp. | reverse complement strand
CACGCGACGTGGTGCCCGTCGAGGGTCAGGGAGCGGAGGGTCACCCCTGCACTGTTGCGGCATCCCCCTCGGCACGCACGTCCACGATGTCGACGGCGTCCTTCATGCCGGTCACCTCGAGCAGGAACATCACC
This sequence comes from Actinotalea sp., assembly GCA_014360395.1. Classification (GTDB taxonomy): domain Bacteria; phylum Actinomycetota; class Actinomycetes; order Actinomycetales; family Cellulomonadaceae; genus Actinotalea. Next base: position 2,702 of record JACIXM010000169.1, on the reverse strand, counting down.
GTCGGGGAGGAGACGAGCAACGTCACCTTGTCCTGCCCGCGGCCGCACAGCCGGGCGATGAACGCCAGCCCCGCAGAGTCCATGAACGTCACCCGGCGGGTGTCGACGACGACAGGCAGGCCCGCGACGGCCGCGTCGGCGGCGGCCTGCTGCAGGTCGCGGCCCAGGTCGGAGTCGATCTCCCCGGACAGCACCACGTGGGTCGCGCCGTCCACCTCGAGGACCTGGACCGCCCCCGGCTCACCGCTGGGGGTCGGGATGCCTTCGTTCACCACACGTTCCTCCGGGACGTCGTCCACCGTGCAGCAGGGGTGCCGCGCGGTGGGTCGTGCTGCTTCACCACTGCGGGGTCCGGGCAGAGGAAGGCCCCTCACCCTACCCCGGGGTACGCGGTGAGGTCAGTGCCCGCCCACGACCCGGGCCCCCGGCACCTCACCCGCCCGGCCGTCCGCGCGCGGTGCGGCCGGGGCGCACCCGGAACCAGACGACCTTGCCCCCGCGCCGGCGCTCGACCCCCCAGTCCGACGCGAGGTGGTCGATGATCTGCACGCCCCGCCCGCCCACGGCCTCGGGCGGCTGGCGCCTCAGCACCGGCATCCCGCCCGCGGTGTCGTGCACCCGGACGACGAACTGGCCGCGCTCCTGCGCGGCCTCCAGGCGCACGTCGGCGTCACCGGGCCCGTGGCGCACGGCGTTGGAGACCACCTCCGTGGTCAGCAGCGCCAGCACGTGCTGGTCGGCGGCCGTCGCGCCGCGGTCCCCGGCCCACTCCTGGACCGCCCGGCGCGCCGCGCGGACCGTCCCGGCACCCCCGCGCAGGACGAGGTGCAGGTGCGCAGCCGAGCTCTGACCGCTGTGTGCGGCTCCCACGGCACCTCCCCCCTGTCGGTCCTGGGCGTCGGCTCCATCGTCGGGGCGGCCTGGGAATTCGCAACCCGGGGCGGTCATCGACGGCGCGGCCTCGGCAGCCGACGTGAGTGGCGCCACAGGCGCTGCCCGGTTCACGGCCCGGTCCACGCGGCGGTCACGTCGGCTCCGGCACCATCTGGATGGCCCCCGCGGGGCACTCCGCGGCGCACAGCCCGCAGCCCTTGCAGTAGTCGAGGTCGATCTCGTACTTCCCGCCCGGCCCCAGCTTGATGACCGCGTCGTCCGGGCACACGCCGTAGCAGTTGTCGCACTCGAAGCAGCTGCCGCAGGACATGCAGCGGCGGGCCTCGAACAGCGCCGTGTCGGGCGTGAGCCCCTGGACGACCTCCTCGAACCCTGTGGTGCGCCGCGCCGTCTCCAGGCGCGGGCGGACGGCCTGCGGCGCGTCCGCGTAGTACCAGGGGTTGAGCAGGTCGTAGGTGACCACGGTCGACGTCGGCCGCGCGTTGGGGGCGACCGGCGAGGTGACGGGCGTGACCCCGGGGCCGCCGAGGTACGCGTCGATCGCGCGCGCGGCGCGGGCGCCGTGACCGATGCCCACGGTGACGCTGCGCTCCGCCGGCGTGGCGTCGCCGCCGGCGAACAGGCCCGGCCGGCCGGTCATGAGGTTCGCGTCGACCTGCACCACGCCGTCGACGATCTCCACCCCGGGCACGCCCTGGACGAGGGACAGGTCCGCCTCCTGCCCGACGGCGAGCACGAGCGCGTCCGCCTCGAGCTCCTCGAACTCGCCGGTCGGCTGCGGGAAGCCGGACGCGTCGAGCTCCATCCTCTCCACGCGCACCAGGCCGGCGTCGGCGTGGGCGACGGTGGACAGCCAGCGCACCCGGATCCCCTCGTCGAGGGCCTGGGCGACCTCGTCGTCGTGCGCGGGCATCCGGTCCCGGGTGCGGCGGTAGACGATGACGGCGTCCGTGGCGCCGAGGCGACGGGCCGTCCGGGCCGCGTCGACCGCGGTGTTGCCGCCGCCGTAGACGAGCACGCGCCGGCCGAGCACCGGGCGGGCACCCTCGGCGACGTCGTGCAGGAGCGAGACGGCGTCGAGGATGCGCGCCGCCTCCCCCGCCGGCACGTACGTGCGCCGGCCCAGCTGCGCGCCGACGGCGAGGAAGACGGCGTCCCAGCCCTCCGCCAGCGCGGCCTCGGCGTCGGTGACCGGGGTGCCCATCTCGAGCGTCACGCCGGTGGCGACCAGGCGGGCGACCTCGCCGTCGAGCACGTCGCGCGGCAGCCGGTAGGCGGGGATGCCGTAGCGCATCATCCCGCCGGCCTCGGCGCCGGCGTCGCGGACGGTGACGTCGTGGCCCAGACGACGCAGGTGGTACGCGGCGGACAGGCCCGCGGGCCCGGCGCCGACGACGAGCACGCGCCGACCGGTCGGCGCCCCGGCGGGCGGCAGCGCCCAGCCCTCCTCCAGCGCCAGGTCCCCCAGGAACCGCTCGACGGCGTTGATGCCGACCGCCTCGTCGAGGAAGGACCGGTTGCAGGCCGTCTCGCACGGGTGGTAGCAGACGCGGCCCATCACGGCGGGGAACGGGTTGCGCTCCACCAGGGTGCGCCAGGCCGTCTCGTACTCCCCCGCCTCGGCGGCGTAGAGCCAGGCCTGCGGGTCCTCGAACGCCGGGCACGCGTTGCCGCACGGGGCGATCCGGTGCACGTACTCGGGCCGTTCGGTGCGCCAGGCACCGGTGCGGTTCGCCAGGCTCGAGCCGACGGCGAGCGTCGTCGCGAAGGAGCGGTCCATCACGGCACCTCCGGCCTGAGGCATGGGG
>JACIXM010000168.1 GCA_014360395.1 Actinotalea sp. | reverse complement strand
ATGCGGACCGAGGGGATCCGCGCCTTGAGGCTGCGCAGGATCCGGCGGGCGATCTCCTCCATCTGCTCGTCGTCGCGCCGCCCGCGGGTGTGGATCTCCCGGCCGAGGAAGAGGTTGGCCGTGACGTCGAGGTTGTCGCAGAGCGCGAGGTCCTGGAACACCGTCGCCACGCCCATCTGGTACGCGGCGGTCGGGGTCGGGATCGTCACCGGGCGGCCGTCGAGCTCGATGAGTCCCGCGTCCGGCGCCAGCACGCCGGAGACCATCTTGGCGAGCGTGGACTTGCCGGCACCGTTGTCGCCGACGAGCGCCACGACCTCGTGCGCGTGGACCGTGAGGTCGACGTCGACGAGGGCCTCGACGGCCTTGAAGCGCTTGGTGATGCCCTGCATGCGCAGCAGCGGCACGCGGTCGGTCATCGGGGTCCCCCTGCTCGCCCTCGGGCACGGGAATGGCGGGTGTGTCCCGTCGAGACTACTCGCGTCCACCGTCGTCCTGGATGGGGGGTCACGGCACCTCCTGCGGTTCGGTCGCCGGGAGCTCGAGGTCCCCCAGGGGCAGCTCGGTGGACTGCAGGGCGAGGACCAGGGCGCCGACGACCTCGGCGTCGGGCCCGAGCGCCGCCGGCACGACCTCCGTCGGCGCGATGCGGTTGGGCAGCAGGCGGCGACGGACGGCCTCGCGCAGCGGTCCGAGGAGGATCTCCCCGGTCTCCGCGAGCTCGCCGCCGACGACGACGCACTGCGGGTTCACCGCGACGCCGAGGCCGGCGACGACCGTGCCGATCGTCTGGCCGGCGTCGGCCACCACCTGGGCGCACCCCCGGTCGCCGTCGTTCGCCCGTGCGATGACGTCGCGCAGCGTCAGGCTGCCGTAGGCGGCCCGGAGTGGCTCGATGAGCGCCATGGCGCCGACGACGGTGTCGAGGCAGCCCCGGTTGCCGCACCGGCACACCGCGCCCTGGGGGTCCAGCTGGACGTGGCCGATCTCGCCGGCCGTCCCGGCGTAGCCGCGGTGGACGGTGCGGCTGATGATGATCCCGGCGCCCGTGCCGTAGGAGGCCCGGACGTAGAGGGAGTCGCGGAACCCCGACGACGCCCCCAGGGTGCTCTCGGCGAGCGCGCCGAGGTTGGCGTCGTTGTCCACGTAGACGGGGCGCCCGAGCCGCTTGGACATGACCTGGCCGACGTGGACGTCGTCCCAGCCGCGCAGGAGGTCGCGCACCGAGATCATCCCGGTGTCCGCGTCGACCGGGGCGGGGAGCCCCACGCCGACGCCGACGACGTCGTCCAGCGTCGCGCCGACCTGCTCCAGGAGGTCCGCGACGAGCAGCGCGGCGCGGTCGAGGGTGGTGTCCACCCGGTGGTCGTGGGGGAGGGGCATGGTCTGCTCCGCGACGACCTCGTGGCTGAAGTCGCCCAGGACCACCCGTAGGTGCCGGTGCCCGATCTGCACGCCCGCCGCCAGACCCACCCGGCGGGCGAGCGTGACCATCTGGGCACGCCGCCCGCTGCGGGTGGTCGTGGCGATGTCGACGACGCCCGCGGCGAGGAGCTCGCGGACGATCGTCGACACCGTGGCCGCCGAGAGGCCGGTGGCCGCGGCGAGCTCGACCTGGGTGAGCCCGCCGTACTGCTTGACCGTGTCCACCACGAGGGTGCGGTTGGCCGCCCGGAGGGAGGTCTGGGAGCCGGCGCGCGCTCCAGGCCTGATCACGGGCGAACCCTACCGACGGGTCTCATCTGATGATCGTAGGTCGCTCGGGCGGTACGCCCGGCCCGCCTCAGCGCGTCCCGGCGCGCCGCTTGTTGACGAGGTCGAAGGCGACGGCGAGGAGCAGCACCAGACCCTTGATCGCCTGCTGCCACGCCGGGTCCACGGCCATGATCGACAGGCCCATGTTGAGCACGCCCATGATGAGCGCGCCGACGATGGCCCCCGAGATCCGGCCGATGCCGCCGGTCACCGCCGCACCACCGATGAAGCAGGCGGCGATGGCGTCGAGCTCGTAGTTCTGGCCGGCCGAGGCGATCGCCGCTCCGGAGCGGGCCGTCTGGACGACGCCGGCCACGGCCGCGAGGACGCCGATGTTGACGAAGATCCAGAAGTCGACGCGCTTGGTGTTGACACCGGAGAGTGCGGCTGCCGGCCGGTTGCCGCCGATGGCGTAGATGTGGCGGCCGAAGACCGTCCGGCCCATGAGGAAGGAGTACGCGACGACGAGGACGCCCACGATGACGAGGACGATCGGCGTGCCACCGGCCGACAGCGACAGGATGATCGTGACGGCACCGATGCCGATGGCGGCCAGCACGAGCTTGGTCAGGAAGAGGCCGAACGCCTCCATGTGGAGGTTGTGCTTGCGCAGCGAGCGGCGGGCGCGAATCTGCGTGAAGGCCAGCGCGGCGAACGCCGCGGTACCGATGACCAGCGTCACGACGTCGGCGTTGTTGACGAAGCCGAGGACGTTGGGCAGGGAACCCTTGGCGATGCGGATGTACTGGCTGGGCAGGCCGGCGATCGTCTCCCCGACGAGGACGAGCGTGAGCCCGCGGAAGATCAGCATCCCGGCCAGGGTGACGATGAACGCGGGTATCCCCACGTACGCGACCCAGAACCCCTGCCACGCACCGACGAGGGCCCCGACGGCCAGGCCGATGACGATGGCGGCGACCCACGGGACGTCGAAGTCGCGGATGGACAGGGCGACGACGCCCCCGACGAAGGCCACGACGGAGCCGACGGACAGGTCGATGTGCCCGGCGACGATCACCATGACCATGCCGATCGCGAGGATCATGACGTAGGCGTTCTGCTGGAACAGCGCCGCGACGTTGTTCGAGAGCAGGAGCTTGCCGTCCGTGAGCACCTGGAAGAGAAGGATGATCATCACGAGCGCGGCGAAGATGCCGTACTGCCGGGCGTTGCCGCCCAGGCCGCTCAGGCGCTGGGCGAGGGAGACCCTCGCGCGCTCGCCCGACGGCATCGTCGGCGCGGTGTTCATGTCGACGCTCATCGGGCGCTCCCGTCCTTCTCCATGGTCATGTACTGCATGAGTCGCTCCTGGGTGGCCTCGGCCTTCGTGACCTCGCCGGTGACGCGGCCCTGGCTCAGGGCGTAGATGCGGTCGCAGACGCCGAGGAGCTCGGGCAGCTCGGAGGAGATGACGATGACGCCCTTCCCCTGCTCGGCGAGCTGGTTGATGATCGTGTAGATCTCGTACTTCGCACCGACGTCGATGCCGCGGGTCGGCTCGTCGAGGATGAGGACGTCCGGGTCGGCGTAGATCCACTTCGCCAGCACGACCTTCTGCTGGTTGCCCCCCGACAGCTTCCCGACGAGCGACTGCACCGTCGGGGCCTTGATGTTGAGGTCCTTGCGGTACTTCTCCGCGACCGTCCCCTCCTGGCGGCGGTCGACGACCCCGCGCCGGGCGAGCTTGCCCAGGGCCGAGGCGGAGATGTTGTGCTGGATCGTGTCGATGAGGTTGAGCCCGTAGTGCTTGCGGTCCTCGGTGGCGTAGGCGATGCCGTGGCGGATCGCCTGGTCCACGGTGTTCAGCTGGACCTGCTTGCCGTCCTTGTACACGCGGCCGGAGATCTTCGATCCGTAGCTGCGGCCGAAGATGCTCATCGCCAGCTCCGTCCGCCCGGCGCCCATGAGCCCGGCCAGCCCGACGATCTCCCCGCGGCGGACGCTGATCGAGGCTCCGGCGACGACCGTGCGGGACTGGTCGATCGGGTGGTGGACCGTCCAGTCCTCCACCCGCAGGACCTCCTCGCCGATGGACGGGGTGTGCTCGGGGAAGCGGTGGTCCAGCGGGCGGCCGACCATGCCCCGGATGATGCGCTCCTCGCTGACCGGCTCCTCGCCGCGCATGTCGAGCGTCTCGATCGTGCGTCCGTCGCGGATGATCGTCGTCCGGTCCGCGATGGACTCGATCTCGTTGAGCTTGTGACTGATGATGATCGAGGTGATCCCGCGGTCCCGCAGGCCCCGGATGAGGCCGAGGAGGTGTGCGCTGTCCTCGTCGTTCAGGGCGGCTGTGGGCTCGTCGAGGATGAGGAGCTTGACCTCCTTCGACAGCGCCTTGGCGATCTCGACGAGCTGCTGCTTCCCGACGCCGATGTCGATGACCTTGGTGTCCGGCCGCTCCGCGAGGCCCACCTGCCCCAGCAGGTCGGCCGCGCGGGAGTTCGTGAGGTTCCAGTCGATGACGCCGCGGCCGGACCGCTGCTCGTTGCCGAGGAAGATGTTCTCCGCGATCGACAGGTAGGGGCTCAGCGCGAGCTCCTGGTGGATGATGACGACGCCCTGGGCCTCGGAGTCGCGGATGCCGCGGAACTCCACCGGACCGCCGTCGAGGACGATGTCGCCCTCGTAGGTCCCGTGCGGGTACACGCCCGACAGGACCTTCATGAGTGTCGACTTGCCGGCGCCGTTCTCGCCGCAGATCGCGTGGATCTCGCCGCGGCGCACCGACAGGTTCACGTCCTGCAGGGCGATGACGCCCGGGAACCTCTTGGTGATGCCCCGCATCTGGAGGATGTCGTCGTTGTCCATGCTCCCTCACCCGTGTCGATCGTCGATCGTCGGTTCCTTGTCGGTCTGGTGGTCGGGCCCACCGGCGGTGGCCACCGACCCCCGCGAGGGCGGGAGCCGGCGGCCACCGGTCGGCTGAGGGGTCAGAGGCCGAGGTCGTCGGCCGAGTAGAAGCCGGACTCGACGAGCTTCTCCTCGACGTTGTCCGAGGTGACGACGACGGGCGGGATGAGGAAGGTCGGCACGACCTTCACACCGTTGTCGTAGGTCTCCTCGTCGTTGACCTCGACGGTCTCGCCCTTGGCGATCTGGTCCACCATCGTGGCGGTGCGGGCCGCGAGCTCGCGGGTGTCCTTCCAGACCGTCATGGACTGCCGGCCGGCGAGCATGTTGAGCACGTTGGCGTTGTCCGCGTCCTGGCCGGTCAGCACGGGCCAGTTCTGCCCCGGCGTGTAGCCGGCGCCCTCGAGCGCCTGCGCGATGCCGAGCGCGAGGGAGTCGTTCGGGGACAGGATGACGTCGACCTGCGTGCCGCCGCTGTAGAACGAGTTGAGGCGGTTCTCCATCTCGGACTGGGCGGCGTCCGAGCCCCAGCCCTGGATGCCGATGCTCTGCCAGTCGTCGTTGGAGGCGGGGGCCTTGCCGGACGGGACGACGAGCTGGCCGCCGTCGACGTACTGGCTCAGGACGTCCCACGCGCCGGAGAAGAAGAACTTCGCGTTGTTGTCGTCCGGGGAGCCGGCGAAGGGCTCGAGGTTGAACGGACCCTCGCCGTCGGCAAGACCGAGCTGCTCCTCGATGAACTGGCCCTGCAGCTGCCCGACCGCGTAGTTGTCGAACGTCGCGTAGTAGTCGACGTTCTCCGTGTCGTTGATCAGGCGGTCGTACGCGATGACGACGATGTCGTTCTCCGCGGCGGTCTCCAGAACCGGCGCGAGCGCGGTGCCGTCG
>JACIXM010000167.1 GCA_014360395.1 Actinotalea sp. | reverse complement strand
ATCCTGCGCAGCCTCAAGGCGCGGATCCCCTCGGTCCGCATGCCGCTGTCGACCCTGTCCGCCGGCCAGCGCCAGGCGGTCGCCATCGCCCGCACACTCATCGGTTCCCCGCGCATCGTGGTGCTGGACGAGCCGACGGCGGCGCTCTCCGTCGCCCACACCGCCGAGGTGCTCACGCACATCGGCCGGCTGCGGGACCTCGGCCTCGGCGTCATCCTCATCAGCCACAACATGACCGACGTGCGGGCCGTGGCGGACCGGATCGAGGTCCTGCGGCACGGCCGCAACAACGGCTCGTTCGACGCGGCCACCTCCAGCTACGAGGAGGTCCTCGGGGCCATCACGGGCGCCCCGCCGGCGGAGGTCCCCACGCGCGCCTGACCGCCCGGCCGACGACGGCGCCGCGCCGGGCGCCGTTCGCAGGGACGCCGCGCCCAGGGCCGTGGCGCGACCGGGACGCCGTCCCCGGCGTGTCACGCGCCGGTCCGCGGCACCGGTCTGCCTACTCTCGAAACGGTCTGATGGGCCCCGTGCGCGCGCTGCCGCGCGTGGAGCCCGTCAGGCGTGCCCCGCCCCCGACGACTGGCTCCTCACGTGATCCGTTTCGAGAACGTCTCCAAGGTCTACGCGCGCGGCGCCCGACCCGCACTGGACGACGTCGACCTCGAGGTCGAGCGCGGGGAGTTCGTGTTCCTCGTCGGCGCCTCCGGCTCCGGCAAGTCGACCTTCCTGCGCCTGGTCCTGCGCGAGGAGCGGCCCACGGCGGGCCGGGTCTTCGTCGCCGGCAAGGACCTGTCGACCCTCTCGACGTGGAAGGTGCCGCACCTGCGCCGCCAGATCGGCGCGGTGTTCCAGGACTTCCGCCTGCTGCCGAACAAGACGGTCTTCGAGAACGTCGCCTTCGCCCTGCAGGTCATCGGCAAGCCCAAGCACCACATCCTCACCACGGTCCCGGACACCCTCGAGCTCGTCGGCCTGGGCGGCAAGGAGAAGCGCCGCCCGCACGAGCTGTCCGGCGGCGAGCAGCAGCGCGTGGCCGTCGCCCGCGCCTTCGTCAACCGCCCGCCGATCCTCCTGGCGGACGAGCCGACCGGGAACCTGGACCCCACCACCTCCGTCGGGATCATGCGCCTGCTGGACCGCATCAACCGCACCGGCACCACGGTGGTCATGGCCACGCACGACGACGAGATCGTCGACCAGATGCGCAAGCGCGTCATCGAGCTCGACAGCGGCCAGATGGTCCGCGACCAGTCCCGCGGCGTGTACGGCTCGGACCGCTGAGGGGGACGGCATGAGACTCCAGTTCATCCTGTCCGAGCTCGGCATCGGCCTGCGCCGCAACCTGTCCATGACCGTCTCGGTCATCCTCGTGACGTTCGTGTCGCTGACGTTCGTCGGCGCCGCCGGCCTCCTGCAGATCCAGGTCGACCAGATGAAGGACGACTGGTACGACCGGGTCGAGGTCTCGATCTTCCTGTGCCCCGACCAGTCCGAGCAGCCGACGTGCGCGGCCGGGGAGGCCAGCGAGGAGCAGATCGAGGCGATCGGGGAAGAGCTGCGCGGCGAGGCGCTGGAGCCGTACGTCCAGCAGGTCTACTTCGAGTCCAAGGACGACGCCTACGAGGCGTTCCAGGAGCGGTTCGCCGACGAGTGGTGGGCCGAGGGCGTCACCGCCGATCAGCTCCAGGCGTCCTACCGCGTCGCGCTCGTGGACCCCGAGCAGTACCAGGTGGTCTCGGACGTGTTCACCGGGCGCCAGGGCGTGGAGGTCGTGCGCGACCAGCGGCAGGTGATCGAGCCGCTCATCCTGGTGCTCAACCGCGCCAGCCTCGTCGCCGCCGGCCTCGCCGCGATCATGCTGCTGTCGGCCGTGCTGCTCATCACGACGACGATCCGGCTGTCCGCGATGAGCCGCCGCCGGGAGACGGGGATCATGCGCCTGGTCGGCGCGTCGAACCTCTTCATCCAGCTGCCGTTCATGCTCGAGGGGGCGATCGCGGCGACGATCGGCGCGGCCCTGGCGGTCGCCGGGCTGTGGTTCGGCGTCACCTACCTCGTCCAGGACTGGCTCGCGCAGTCGGTGCAGTTCGTCCCCTACATCGGCACCGACGCGGTGTGGCAGATCGCCCCGCTGCTGGTCGCCGTCGCCATCCTCCTCGCGGCCATCTCATCGGTCGTCACCCTGAGCCGATACACGAAGGTGTGAGGTCCATGCCCACCCCGACGACGCCGCCCCGTCCCACCGGTCCCGCCCGCGCCCCGGGCGCCGGCGCGCGCACGACGCTGCGGCGCGTCGTCGTCGCGCTGCTCGGCCTCGGCCTGCTCGCCGGGAGCACGCTGCCGGCGACGGCGGACGACCTCGACCGCCTCGAGGACCAACGACGCACCACCGAGCAGCAGCAGCGGGCGAACCAGGGCGAGCTCGAGGGCGTGCACGCGGACCTGGAGGACACCGACGCCGAGCTGCTCCAGGCGCAGCGGGAGCTGGAGGACATCCAGGCGCGGATCCCGGGCGCCGAGGCGGAGCTCGCCGCGGCGGAGGCCCTCCTGGCCCAGCTCCAGCTCGAGGCGCAGCTCATCGCCGAACGGCTCACGGTCGCCGAGGAGCAGGAGACCACGATCACCGGCCAGATCGAGGCCGACGCCGGCCGGGCCGAGGACATCCGCGTCGCCATCGGACAGATGGCCCGCGACGCCTACAAGGGCGACATGGCGGCGTCGGCGCTGTCGGCCGTCCTCGACGCCCGTACCACCGACGAGTTCGTCCAGCAGTCCGAGCTCGCCGCCACGGCGCTGCGCGCGCAGACCCAGGCGCTGCGCGACCTCGAGCAGATCAACGGGGTCAACCGCAACCGGCAGGCCCGGCTCACCGCCGTCCGCGAGCAGATCGTCGAGCTCAAGGCCGAGGCCGACGCGAAGGTGCTCGAGGCCGAGGCGGCCCGGGCCCAGGCCGAGGCCCGCAAGGTCGAGCTCGAGCGCCTGCAGCAGCAGGAGACCGAGCGCATCGCGGTCATCGAGTCCAAGCGGGCCGAGCAGCTCGCCCGCCGCGCGGAGCTCGAGCAGCAGCGTGAACAGCTCCAGACGGAGCTCAAGGAGATCATCGCCGCCCAGGAGGCGGAGCGGCAGCGGATCCTCGAGGAGCAGCGCAAGCGCGAGGAGGCCGAGCGGCGCGCCCGCGAGGAGGCGCAGCGCAAGGCGCAGCAGGAGGCGGAGCGGCGCGCCCGCGAGGAGGCCGCCAGCCGCCGGAGCTCCGGTGGCAGCTCCGGTGGCAGCGCCGCACCGGCACCGGCACCCGCGCCCGCTCCCCCGCCGGCGTCCACCCCCAGCCGGCCGTTCACCAACCCGACCAGCATCGAGCCGATCTACAAGACCTCGGACTACGGCAACCGCCTGCACCCGGTGCTGGGGTACTGGCGCCTGCACGCCGGCGTGGACCTGCGCACGTGGTGCGGCACCCCGATCTACGCCGCGATGTCCGGAGAGGTCGTGTGGGCCCGGTACCGCGGCGGCTTCGGGAACCAGGTCATGGTCAACCACGGGTACTGGAACAGCAGCTCGCTCATGTCGAGCTACAACCACCTGTCGAGCTTCTCCGTGCGGGCCGGGCAGACCGTGTCCCGCGGCCAGCTCCTCGGGTACTCCGGCAACACGGGGACGTCGTCGGCGTGCCACCTGCACTTCGAGGCGTACGTCAACGGCGGCACCGTCGACCCCTGGCCGATGATCTCCCGTTGAGCGCACGCCGGCCGGGTGCCGGGTATTGCGGCGACCGGCCCCGGCGCCGGTCGTTAGGCTGGCCCGCATGGCCAAGGAGACGGGACGCAAGCTCGTCGCGTCCAACAAGAAGGCGCGGCACGACTTCCACATCGACGAGACGTTCGAGGCGGGCATCGTGCTGACCGGGACCGAGGTCAAGGCGCTGCGCGCCGGCCGGGCGTCCATCGTGGACGGCTTCGTGGCCGTGGACCGCGGGGAGGCCTGGCTGGAGAACGTCTACATCCCCGAGTACACCGAGGGCACCTGGACCAACCACGCGCCGCGGCGCAAGCGCAAGCTCCTGCTGCACCGCCGCCAGATCGAGGAGCTGGAGCGCGAGTCGTCGGCCAAGGGGCACACGATCGTCCCCCTGGCCCTGTACTTCTCCGACGGCCGGGCGAAGGTCGAGATCGCCCTGGCCCGTGGCAAGAAGGAGTACGACAAGCGGCACGCGCTGCGCGAGCGGCAGGAGCTGCGCGAGGCACAGGCCGCGATGAGCCTGCGCAAGCAGCGCGCCTGAGGCGCCGGGGCGCGGCCCGAGCCGTCCGCACACTGTGGCTCGCGTCACAGAGGCTTGCGCCGCACGCGGCGGCGCCTCATAAGGTAAGGCTGTGCTAACTCGCGTCCAGGCGACCATGGCGCGGGCTTACCCCGCCTACCGCCCCTACGAGGCCACCGTGCAGCGGGTCCTCCCGCTGTCGCCGCACTTCGTCCGGGTCACGTTCACCGGCGAGGATTTCGGCTGCCTCGGGACGGCCGGCCTGGACCAGCGGATCAAGATCCTCTTCCCGCCGGCGGGCGGACTGCCGTGCGACGTCGGCGCCGACGACCACGAGACGATCCTGTCCGGCACCTGGTACCAGCGCTGGCGGGCGCTGCCGGATGACGAGCGCACGCCGGTGCGCACCTACACGATCCGGTCCGTGCGGCCCGACCGCCGCGAGCTCGACGTCGACATGGTCCTGCACGACCCGGATCCCGAGCACCCGGACGGCCCGGCCGTCGCGTGGCTGCGCCGGGCCGCCGTCGGCGACCGCGTCGTCGTCGTCGGACCCGACGCCCGCTCCGCCGACCCGACCGCGGGGCTGGACTGGCGCCCCGGCACGGCACGGCACCTGCTCCTGGTCGGCGACGAGACCGCGGCGCCGGCGATCTGCAGCATCGTGGAGTCCTTGGGCCCGGGGGTCACCGCCCAGGCGTTCGTCGAGGTGCCGACCGGCGCCGACATCCTCAACGTCCTGGTCCCCGGCCGGTCGCAGGTCACCTGGCTCGCCCGCGACGCAGGCTGCGTCACGGCGCGCGGCGCGGAAGCCGTCGCGCCGCGCGGGGTCCTCCTGGAGCAGGCCCTGTCCGCCTGGATCCCCCGACACCTGCACCACCTCGACAGCGCCCTCCGCCCGGTACCCGACGCACTCGAGGACGTCGACGTCGACGCCGAGCTGCTGTGGGACCGACCGCTGGACCCCGCCACGGGCGACTTCTACGCCTGGATCGCGGGCGAGGCCGCCGTCGTCCGGTCGCTGCGCCGCTACCTGGTCAGCGAGGTCGGGGTCGACCGACGCAACGTCGCCTTCATGGGCTACTGGCGCCGCGGACGCAGTGAAGGGCAGTAGCGCTGCTTCCTGCTGGCGCGGGGAGGCGACCGGGGTGCCCGACGCCGCGGAATACGGGTGACCGTCCACCGGTTCTGACCTACGATGGACCTGCTCGTCGCGGCCTCGTGGCCTCGCGAGTGGTTGACAACTGCACAGGGGGTGATCGGTTTCGACGACGGTCGTCGATCCAGGGGAAGCGGGTCGAGGATGCATGGTCATCTCGTCAACGCTCCATGCAAACCAATAGGTGCCGATTCCAAGCGCACCGACTTCGCCCTCGCCGCCTGAGCGAGCCTCGAAGTCCGTCAGCCTGAGCTAGCTTCCGTCTCAGTTCCTGGCGTCATCTAGGAAGCCACTGGCTGCAGTCCACGTCACCGGGACTGCCGCGACACCCAGGTGACTGAGCCCGTCAGCGACTTGTCTGCGTGATCGCTGGGGCCGAGAAAATCGTCAGCAGACTGCACCCGGAGAAGCCCTGTTTCACTGCCGTCGGACGCGGGTTCGATTCCCGCCACCTCCACCCCCCCGGAGGTCTTCGTAGATTGCGAAGATGCTCTTCGTAGATTGCGTTGAGGCCCGTCCCCGCCTGGGGGCGGGCCTCAGTGCTGTCCCGACCGGGACACCGCATCTGCTCTGCACGTCCTGACCCGTCGGCGACGAGGGGAGCTTCCCCGTCGCCGCATCCGGGCCTCGGCCGTCACCGCGGGTTAGCGTGGCAGCAGTGTCCATCTGCTCGGCGGCCCGGGGAGGACTGGTGTCGACGTCCCGCGCACACGACGGCCCGGACGACGACGCGCCACCGCGCGGCGCCCCCGGCCGGACCAGCCTGCGGGACCTCGCCGACGCCACCCCGGCACACCGGGACCGGTACGTGGACCTGTTGCGGGCCGCGGCGATCCTCACCGTCGTGCTCGGCCACTGGCTCGTCTCGGCCGTGACGGTCGAGGACGGCCGACTGGACGGGGTCAACGTCCTCGACGAGCTCAGCTGGACCCACCCGCTCACCTGGCTCTTCCAGGTGATGCCCGTCGTGTTCCTCGTCGGCGGCTACGCCAACGCGGCGTCCTGGGCCACCCACCGACGACGTGGCGGCACGGCTCCCGCATGGGTGCTCGCTCGGGCGCTGCGGCTGCTGCGCCCCGCCGTGATCTTCCTCGCCGCGCTGGTGGGCGGGTACGCCGTCGCCCTGGCGGCCGGTGTCGACCCCGTCGTCGTGCGTCGGTCCGTGTGGGCCGCGGGGTTGTCCCTGTGGTTCCTCGTCGTCTACCTCGCGGTGGTGAGCCTCGCCCCGTTGCTCCTGGCCTGGCACGCCCGCCAGGGCCTCGTCGGAACGTTGCCCCTGGTCGGCGTGGTCGCGGCCGGGGACGCGGCGCGCGTGCTCACCGGGTCCGACGACGCCGCCGCCGCGAGCTACCTGCTCGCCTGGGTGGCGATGCATCAGCTCGGGGCGGCGTGGCGGGACGGGACGCTCACCCGCACGCGCGCACCCGCCGTGACCCTGGCAGCTGGCGGCCTGCTGACCGCCGTCGTCCTCACCGCGTGGGGGCCGTACGGCGTGACGATGGTCGGGGCGGCGCCGCCCCCCGATCTGACGAACACCGCCCCGCCGACCCTCGCGCTCCTGGCGCTGGCCGCGGGGCAGACCGGCGTCCTGCTGCTGCTGCGTCCCGTCGCCGACCGGTGGCTCACCCGCCGACGGGTCTGGATCGGGGTCGTCGCCGTCAACGGCGTCGCCTTCACCCTCTACCTGTGGCACATGGTGCCCGTGGTCGTGGCCGGAGCCGCCCTCGTCGCGACGGGCCTGTTCCCCGAACCGGCCGTCGGCTCGGCGCAGTGGTGGTGGCTGCGTCCGCCCTGGTTCGCGGTGCTCGCGGTGCTGCTGGCGGCGATCGTGGCGGTCGCGGGCCGCTCGGAACGGAGGTCGGCGCCCTCGGCAGGGGAGACGCCGTCGGCCCGGGTGGTGGGCGCCGGGGTCGTCGCCTGCGTCGGCGGGCTCGCGGGGCTCGGGTTCGGCGGCACGGACGGAGTGCTGCCGACGGTGGCGGGCGTGCCGGCCGCGGAGCTGGGGCTCGTGGCGGGCGGGTTCGCGCTGCTGTCCTGGGCGGGGCGCCGCGCGCAGTGAGGACGCGCCTTCGCAGGCGGCACCCGCATGCCGACTCGTCTCGACGCCGTGCTGCGTACCTCCTCGTCGCGCCGTCCGGACTCGCGCTGACCCGCCCGGCCCGCCGTCACCGCCCCAGATGACGGCGGGCCGCTGCCGTGACGGCCGCGGCGACGCGGTCCAGCGGGGCAGACCGGAGCTTCCACTGCTGCCAGTGCAGGACGACCTCGACCGCCCCCGCCGGGTCGAGATCCACAAGGTCGTCGTCAGCGTGCACCTGGAGGTCCGGGAGCATGCCCCAGCCCATCCCCCAACGGACCGCCGCGGCGAAGTCGGCCGACGACGGGACGTGGTGCGTCGGCGGCTCTGCCCCCTCGGGCACACGACGCCGGAGGTAGCGGTGCTGGAGGTCGTCCTTGCGGTCGAAGACGACGACCGGTGCCCGGGCCAGCGCCTCCGCGGTGACGCCGTCCGGGAACCACCGCTGCGCGAATCCGGCCGCCGCCCGCGGGCGGTAGCGCATGACCCCGAGCCGGGTCGCCCAGCAGCCCGGGACAGGATCGGGCTGGGTGGTGACCGCCGCGACGACGGCACCCGAGCGCACGAGGGCGGCGGTGTGCTCCTCGTCCTCTCGGTGCAGGTCGATGGCGATCTCCCACGCCAGCGGCGCCAGCGCCGGGAGGACCCACGTCGCGAGGGAGTCGGCGTTGACGGCGATCGGCAGGCTCGGGACGCCGGCCTCCCCCGGCGACACGCCGAGCTCCGCCATCGTGTCCGAGGTGAGCAGCTCGACCTGCCGGGCGAGCCGGAGGAGGACCTCACCGGACGCCGTCGGCCGGACCGGCCTGCTCCGCACGAGCAGGACCCGGCCGGTCGCGACCTCGAGGGCGCGCAGCCGCTGGCTGACGGCCGACGGGGTGACGTGCAGGGCGCGCGCGGCGGCCTCGAGGGTGCCCTCGCGGACCGCCGCGCTCAGCGCTCGCAGCTGGGCCGGGTCCAGTTCCATGTTGAGTGATTCTAATGGCGGGTGAGAGACATGAACTGGTCTTAAGAGACGACCGCGCTCTACCGTCGTCGCGTGATGCCCGACCTCCTCGCCGCCCTTGCGGGCCTGGGCCTCGGCCTGTCGCTCATCGTCGCCATCGGCGCGCAGAACGCGTTCGTCCTGCGCCAGGGGCTCCTGCGCCGCCACGTCGGCGTCGTCGTGCTCGTCTGCGCGCTCTCCGACGTCGTGCTCATCGCCGCGGGGGTGGCGGGTGCCGGGGCGGTCGTCGAGGGGCGCCCCGTCCTGCTCGATGTCGTCCGGTACGCCGGTGCGGCCTTCCTCGCGACCTACGGCGTCCTGGCCGCGCGCCGCGCACTGCGGCGCGAGGCGCTCACCCCGCTCGGCGGTGCGCTGCCGACGTCGCTCGCCGCGACCGTGACGACCGCCCTCGCCCTGACGTGGCTCAACCCGCACGTCTACCTGGACACGGTGGTGCTGCTCGGCTCCATCGCTCAGAGCCACCCGGGCCGCGAGTGCTGGTTCGCGGCCGGCGCCGCCCTCGGCAGCATCCTGTGGTTCACCATCCTCGGCTACGGCGCGGCGCTGCTGCGTCCCGTGTTCGCCCGCCCCGGCGCCTGGCGCGTCCTGGACGCCGCGATCGCCGTCGTCATGCTGGCCCTGGCGGCGTCGCTCGTCGTGCAGGCCGCCTGAGAAGCACCGCGTGCGGCCCCACCGCGCCCGGCCGCGGGGTGCACAGTGGGGGCATGGCCGTGCAGCCGGTGACCGCCGCGCCCCCCGACCTGCCCGGGCCGCGCATCATGCGCCAGCAGTGGCGGGACCTGACGTTCCTGCACTGGCGCGTCGACCCCGCCGTCGTCGCCGGGTGCCTGCCGCCGGGCACCCGCCCGGACGTGCACGACGGCGCCACGTGGGTCGGGCTCATCCCGTTCCGCATGGTCGGCGCGGGGCTCGGCCGCGGGCCGGCCGTGCCCTACCTCGGCACGTTCGCCGAGACCAACGTGCGCCTGTACTCCGTCGACGACCAGGGCCGCCGCGGCATCGTCTTCCTCACGCTGGAGGCGTCGCGGCTGGCCGTCGTCCTCGGCGCGCGCGCCGCGTTCGCCCTGCCCTACACGTGGGCGCGGATGCGCGTGACGGAGGCCGACGGCGTGGTGACCTACCGGTCGGCGCGGCGGTGGCCCGGGCCGCGTGGCGCGACGACGGCGATCGCCGTCCGCCCGGACCCGGCGCCGGCGCTGCCGGGCCCGCTCGAGCACTTCCTCACCGCCCGGTGGGGCCTGCACACGCGCGCGTTCGGGCGGACGCGGTACGTGCCCAACACGCACGAGCCCTGGCCGCTGCAGCGCGCCGAGCTGCTGCGGCTGGACGAGGCCCTCGTCGCCGCCTGCGGCCTGCCGGGCGTGAGCGGCCGCCCGCCGGACTCGGTGCTGTTCTCCCGGGGCGTGCGGACCGCCTTCGCCGGGCCGTTCGACGCGCGCCGCCCGCTCGACCCGCCCGCCGCTCAGGCGGGCAGCGCCACCGGGGAGAACGACCGCAGCCCGAGGTAGGTGACGAGGACCGCGCCCAGGCCGGCGAGCAGCAGCGCCAGCGCCACGAGGTCCCCGACGACGGGCACCAAGCCCAGCAGCCGCAGGCCGACGACGACGAGGACGGTGCCGAGCGCCGTCGCGGCCGGCCCGCCGACGGGCAGCCGGCGTCCCACCAGCCCCCCGAGGCCGACGGCGCCCAGGCCCACGAGCACCGCGCCGGCCAGCAGGCCGAGGACCGTCACCGGCAGCAGGACGAGGGTGAACGCCATGAACACCAGGACCGAGATCCCCGTCACGGCCACGAGCGCACCGACGGTGAGCACGACGACCGGGTGGTGACTCAGCGCGTCCCCGACGACGGCGACCCCGCCCGGGCGCCGTCGGGCCCAGATCGCGCCGAGGGCGCCCAGCAGCACCGCGCCGACGACGGTCGACGCGAGGTCCTGGACCGGGCCCCCGCGCTCGGCGACCACGTCCAGGCCCTCGACGCGCACCGCGGCCTGCGGGGCCGCGAGCACCTCGCCGCCGTAGTGGCGGACCACCCCGGCGACCCGGGCGTCGTCGGTGAGCTCGAGCGTGCCGCCGAGCACGAGGACGTCGCCCTCGACCGCGCCGTCCAGGACGAGGGAGCCGTCCAGCACGTGCACCGGGCCGGCCACGGCCTCGCCGGCGGGCACGACGACGTCGGCGCCCGCCACGACGACGGCACCCGCGGCGGCGACCTCCTGCGTGCCGGCGCTGAGCACCTCCACGCGCTCGGCGTCACCGCCGGAGGTCAGCAGGACCAGCGACAGCAGCAGCAGGCCGATGAGGTCCGGGCTCATCGGGCACCCCCTCCCGGGCGAGCAGGCGGACCCGCCGCGCGTAGAGCACGACGGGGACGGTCACGAGCGCGAGCAGGGCCAGGGCGTCCACCCAGCGCAGGTGCGCCTCCAGGGGCACACCGGCGTCCGCGGACCACAGGGCCAGCGCGGTGCTGAGGAACGAGGCGAGCCACCCGGCCACCCCGACGCCGACCGCGGTGCGCAGGCCGATCGTCCGCGCGGTGGACAGGTCGGGCCACAGAGCGAAGTTGAGCGTCGTGTAGAAGCTGACGGCCAGGACGTAGAACAGCGGCAGGGTCAGCGGCGGCACGCCGTCGCCGCCGCCGCGCAGGGCGAACGTGTAGAGCAGGTGGGTGAAGGCGAACAGGCCGAAGATCCACAGGAACAGCCAGCGGCGCGCGAACGCCGTGTAGAGCACGCCGGCCATCGCCGCCCCGACGACGTGGGTCACCGCGATGAACACCCGCACGCCCACGTCGGTGGACTGCCACGACGCCGCCATGAGCACCGGGGCCTCGACGATCCGCAGGAACCCCAGGCTGTCGACGAAGAACACGACGAACATCAGCACCACGAGGACGACGAACGTGCCGCGGCCGGCGTCGGCCCGCTCCCCCGCGCTCGCCCCGCGGCAGAACCGGCCCGGCCCGAGGTCCTGCGCGGCGAGCAGGTCCACGAGTCGCGACCGGCCCGACGCGGCCCACGCCAGCACCGGCAGCGCCGCGGCCATCCCGACGGCGAGCATCCGGCTGAACTCCTCGACCCGCCACTGCATCGGGAACAGCGCGGCGGCGAAGAACGCGAGGCCGGCGACGACGGCGGCGACGTGGCCGCGGTCCGCGACCGGCACGAGGTCGCCCATGAGGCTGAACATCACCGGGATCCCGCAGCCCAGCGGCACCGCGCACACCAGCACCCACGCCAGCAGCCCGCGGGGTGTCGCGACCGCGGGCGCGGCCACCGTGAGCCCGAGCTGCACGACGACGACGGCGAGCAGCACGCGCAGCTTGATCCGCAGGTCCGCCCCCCACCCGCGCCGGTCCAGGACAACGCCGGTCGCCAGCGCGACCACGAGCGTCGCGACGGCGAGCACCGCCATGAGGACCGAGACGTCGCGGCGCTCCATCCCCACCAGCCGCGTCCCGAGGTCCACGAGCCCGAGCTGGACGAACGTGAGGTTGTAGTAGTAGCCGGCCGCCAGGGCCGCCACGTACGCGCCGGCGCCGAGCACCGGCACCCACCGGCGCTCCCGGACGGCCTGGAGCAGGGTCACGCGGCACCGCCCCGCGGCAGCCCCCGGCCGACGCGGGCCGGCGTCGTCGTCGGCCCCGTGCCCACACCCCACCGTCCCCACGGGCCCGGCCCGGCGACAGGGACGAATGTCACGGTCACCGGTCCCCGCGTGCGGCCGGTGCCGCGTGGGTAGCCTGGCGACATGCGCCGACCCGGGTCCGGCGCCCCTGGCGACAGCGACGTCCTGGAGGTCCTGCTCGTCGAGGAGCAGACCGGCGACGACTACCTGGCGCTGCTGCACGAGATCGCCGTCGCGGCAGCGGCGCTGCGCGCGGTCTCCCCCGGCGATCCCCGGACCGGCGAGGCGGAGCTCGACGCCGCGTGGCGGGCCCGGGAGGAGCGGCGGGACCGGCGGCGCCGTCGGCGACGGGTCGGCCGGCTGGTGGCGGCGCTCGTCGTCCTCCTGGCGGTGCTCGTCGCCGTCGCCGTCGTCGACGCGCGGCGCGCCGCGGAGGCCGACGCGCGGCTCGCGGCGTCACCAGCCGTGCTGCACCGGCTCACCGGGCCCCCGGACGTGCGGCGGGAGGGCCTCCCCGTGGCGACCCCCGGCCCCGCGGCCCCCGCCCCCGGCGAGGAGCGGCACGCCCTGCCCGAGGGCGCCCGGGCGGTGTGGACCCAGGGACCGGACGGCACGTTCGAGCGGGGGCGCGTCGTGGTCCGCGACGGCGGCCCCAGCCACCCCCTGCCGGGCCCGCTCCTGCTGCCGCCGGTCGACGACGGCACCCTGCCCCGCACGCTCGTCGTCGTGACGCCCGACGGCTCCCGCGTGCGCGGCGTCGCGCTGCGCACCGGCGCGCGCCTGTGGTCCTGGGGGCGGGACCGGAGCGACCCGGTGCGGGCCGCGGCGCGCGTCGACGGCGTGCTCGTGCTCGACGAGGGCTCCGCGGTCACCGCGCTGGACCTGCGGTCGGGGACCCCGCTGTGGCGCGCCGCCGCCGACCCCGCCGTGAGCGGGCACGGCGCGACCGACGGGCAGGTCGTCCTCCTCGCCGTCCGCGACGCCGACGGCGCCCCGCTCCTGGAGGCGCGCCGGCTCGCCGACGGCACCCTCGCCTGGCGCACCCCGCTGCCGGCCGGCACGACGGCGCTGGCGGTGGTCGACCACCGCCTGGTCGCCTGCTGAGGCGACCGACGGGCGCCGTCGTCGTCCTCGGGTGAGACTGTCCAAGATCAGTCGACGCCGAGAACGGAGCCCGCGTGCGCCTCACCGACACCAGCGACCTGTGGTGGAAGACCGCCGTCTACTACAACCTCAGCCTCGAGACCTTCATGGACTGGGACGACGACGGTGTCGGTGACCTCGCTGGGCTGGCGCACCGGCTGGACTACCTGGCGGAGCTGGGCGTGACGTGCCTGTGGCTCGCGCCCTTCTACCCCTCGCCGCGGCGGGACAACGGCTACGACATCGCCGACTACTTCGGCGTCGACCGGCGCTACGGCCACCTCGGGGACCTGGTGGAGGTCGTCCGCACCGCGCACGACCGCGGGATGCGCGTGATCGTCGACCTCGTCGTCAACCACACCTCCGACGAGCACCCCTGGTTCCAGGCGGCCCGCAGCTCCCCGGAGGACCCGCAGCGCGAGTTCTACGTGTGGCGGGACGAGCCGCCGGCGGACCAGCGCGCCAGCATGTTCCCCGACGTCGAGGACGGGGTCTGGCGCTACGACGAGCAGGCCGGGCAGTACTACGAGCACTCGTTCTACCGGCACCAGCCCGACCTGAACACGGCGCACCCGGCGGTGCGGGAGGAGATCGCGAAGGTCGTCGGCTTCTGGCTGCAGATGGGGGTCGACGGGTTCCGCGTGGACGCGGTGC
>JACIXM010000166.1 GCA_014360395.1 Actinotalea sp. | reverse complement strand
ACCGACCAGCACCCGGGCGAGGCGCTGGTCCGCCACCTCGGGGTCGGCGGCGAGGCGGCCGACGGGCGGCGGGACCGCGGCCAGCGCGCCCGTGCCGACGACGGCGCTCAGTCGCGCCAGCCCCGCCCGTCCCCGGGCCACCTCCCAGAACCGCTGCAGCTCCGCGGCGCGCTCCTCCTCCTCCGGCGAGAGGACGTCGGCGGCCAGGTCGGGGTCCTCGGGGTGCGTCATGCGGGCCAGTCTCCCCCACCGGCCCCACGCGGACGGTCCCGACAGGCCGCGGTGCGCCGACGGCCCCCGTTCGGGACACTGGCGGTGGTCAGCAGGGTCAGGAGGTCCCGTGGTCGAGCGGATCGTCGAGCGCCATCCGGGCGCGCACGCGCGCACGCCCGACGAGATCCCGCCGCGCGGCTGGTGGCAGGTGCTCGTGCGGGCGCTGCGTCGCTCGGCCGCGGACCGCGTCCCGCTCGTCGGTGCCGGGGTCGCGTTCTTCGGCTTCCTCGCGCTCTTCCCGACGCTCATCGCCGCCGTCCTCCTCTACGGGCTCGTGGCCGACCCCGCGGACCTCGACCGGCACGTCGCCCACGTCGCAGCGGTGCTGCCGTCGGCCGCAGGGGACCTCGTCACCGAGCAGATGCGCGCTCTCCTCGAGGCGGACAGCCAAGGCCTGTCGGTCAGGTTCGCGGTGTCCATCGGCACGGCGCTGTGGTCGGCCTCGGTCGGGGTGGCCAACCTCATCACCGCCGTCAACCTCGCCTACGACGAGACCGAGCGCGTCGGGTTCTTCAAGCGCCGCGGGATGGCCCTGCTCTTCACCCTGGGCGCGATCGTGACCTTCACGGTGCTCGTGGGTCTGGTGGCGGTCCTGCCGTTCGCGGTCGACGCCGACAGCCTGCACCCCTGGCTCCTCACGGCGGTGCGGTGGGTGGGGCTCGCCCTCGTGTCGGCCGTCGTCCTGGCGGTCGTGTACCGGTACGCGCCCGAGCGACGCGACGCCCGCACGGCCTGGGTCAGTGTCGGGGCGGTCGTCGCGACGGCGATCTGGGTGCTGGCGTCCCTGGGCTTCTCGACGTACGTGCAGTGGTTCGGGTCCTACGCCGAGACGTACGGCGCCCTCGCCGGGGTGATCGTCCTGCTGCTGTGGCTGTGGCTCACCAGCATGGCCGTCCTGCTCGGCGCCGAGCTCAACGCCGAGGCCGAGCACCAGACCGACGTCGACACCACCGTCGGCCCCGACCGGCCCCGCGGCAGCCGGGGGGCCGTCAAGGCGGACACAGCCGTCGGCCGCCCCGACCCGCCCGACCTGCGCACCCACGAACCGTCCCGCCGCTGACCCGACCCTGAACCGCGTCGGCACCCGTGCGGTGCGCCTCGGAGCCGCCTGTCGACCCCGACGCCCACGACAACCGGCAAGGAGCGGCACTGCATCCGCCGGGGCGTGGTCGGCCGTAGAAGAAGCACCGGAGAACGACGAGGGGCGGGGTGTCCTGACCACCCCGCCCCTCGTCGCACTCGATCCACCCCCAGGGCGACGACCCGCAGCGCAGCGAGGAG
>JACIXM010000165.1 GCA_014360395.1 Actinotalea sp. | reverse complement strand
TGCACGAGGAGTGCCTCACCGGGCTCGCCGCCTGGCGCGCTGCCACCTTCCCCACGCCGCTCGCGTGGGGCGCCTCGTTCGACCCGGACCTCGTGCACGAGGTCGCCCGCGCCATCGGCGGGTCGATGCGCGAGCTCGGCGTGCACCAGGGGCTCGCCCCGGTCCTCGACGTCGTCCGCGACCCGCGCTGGGGGCGGGTCGACGAGTGCATCGGCGAGGACCCGTACCTGGTGGGCACCATCGGGACGGCCTACGTCCGGGGGCTGCAGGAGGCGGGCGTCCACGCGACGCTCAAGCACTTCGCCGGCTACTCGGCCTCCCGCGCCGGGCGCAACCACGCGCCGGTGTCGGCCGGGCCGCGCGAGCTGGCCGACGTGTACCTGCCCCCGTTCGAGATGGCCGTCGTCGACGGCGGCGCGCGGTCGGTGATGAACTCCTACAGCGACGTCGACGGCGTCCCGGTCGCCTCCGACCCCGAGCTCCTGACGGAGGTGCTCCGGCAGCGGTGGGGCTTCGACGGCGTCGTCGTCGCGGACTACTTCGCGGTGGCGTTCCTGGAGGTCATGCACCGCGTCGCCGCCGGCCGGGGGGAGGCCGCGGCGCTGGCCCTCACCGCGGGGATCGACGTCGAGCTGCCCACCGGTGACGCGTACCTGGAGCCGCTCGCCGACCAGGTGCGGTCCGGGCGCCTCGACGAGGCGTACGTCGATCGCGCCGTCCTGCGTCTCCTGCAGCAGAAGGAGGACCTGGGCCTCCTCGACCCGCAGGCCTACGAGGACGAGCCGCCGGCGGTCGTCGATCTCGACCCGCCGGCGCACCGGGCGCTCGCCCGGCGGCTGGCCGAGGAGTCGGTGGTCCTGCTGTCCAACGACGGCGTCCTGCCCTTGGCCGGCTGGTCCACGTCCCCGGCCCGCGTCGCGGTCATCGGGCCGAACGCGCACCGGGGCGACGCCCTCATGGGCTGCTACTCCTTCGTCAACCACGTGCTCGCCCACCACCCGGGGGTGGCGGACGGGATCGAGATCCCGTCGGTGGCCGACGCCCTGCCGGACGCGTTCGAGGGCGTGGGTCTGCCCCGTCCGGAGACGGTCGTGGTCGAGGGCTGCACCGTCGACGGGGACGAGCAGGACTTCGAGGAGGCCGTGACGGCCGCGTCGGGCGCGGACCTGGCCGTCGTCGTCGTCGGGGACCGGGCCGGTCTCTTCGGTCGCGGCACCGTCGGTGAGGGCAACGACGCCGAGTCCCTGGACCTGCCGGGCGCCCAGCGGCGCCTCGTCGAGGCGGTCGTCGCCACCGGCACGCCCGTCGTCATGGTGCTCACGACCGGGCGTCCCTACGCCATCGGGTGGGCGCTCGACGGGGGCAGCGGTGCACCGGCCGCGGTCGTGCAGACGTTCTTCCCCGGCGAGGAGGGCGGGACGGCCATCGCCGACGTCCTGACCGGCCGGGTCAACCCCTCCGGCCGGCTGCCGGTCTCGCTGCCCCGCAGCGCGGGCGCCCAGCCGTACACCTACCTGCACCCGGTGCTCGGGGGCCCCTCGGACGTCACCTCGGCGGACTCCACCCCGGTGCGTCCCTTCGGGTTCGGCCTGTCCTACACGACGTTCGCGTACAGCGACCTCGAGCTGGACGCGGCGGTCCGGGCGGGGGGCACCTTCCAGGCCGCGGTCACGGTGACGAACACCGGTCCGGTGGCGGGGACGCACGTGGTGCAGCTGTACGGCCACGACCTGCAGGGCAGCGTCGCGCGCCCCGTCGAGCAGCTGCTCGGCTACGCCCGCGTCACCATCGAGCCCGGGTCGTCGACCCGTGTGGTCTTCACCGTGCCCACGACGCGGCTCGCGTTCTCCGACCGGCGGATGGTGCGCGTGGTCGAGCCGGGCGACGTGGAGGTCTGGGTGGCGTCGCAGGCGGGGGTCGCGGCCGACGGGTCGTCGACCGGGGGGACCACCGGCGGGGCGATCCCGGCGCAGGACCGTCGCGGTGCCACCGTGACGGCCGCGACGACGCCGCGCCGCGTCCTGTCGGTCACCGGCGACCTGCACGAGGTGACGCTCAGCGACCCGCGCCGGGTCGAGGTCAAGGAGCTGCCGGCGTGACAGCGGTCGGCAACCCGGTCCTGGCGGGTTGCTACCCCGACCCGACGATCTGCCGGGTCCAGGACACGTTCTACCTGGTCACCTCGACGTTCGAGTACCTCCCCGGCCTGCCGGTGTTCCGGAGCACGGACCTCGCGCACTGGGAGCAGGTCGGGCACGTCGTCGACCGGCCGGGGATGCTGGACTACTCCGGGATCGCGTCCTCCGGTGGCCTCTACGCGCCGACCCTGCGGCACCACGACGGCCTGTTCTGGCTGGTCTGCACGCTCGTCGACCAGGACGATGCCGGGCGCGGGGGGAACTTCCTGGTGACCGCCGAGGACCCGGCCGGCCCGTGGTCGGACCCGGTGTGGCTCGACGCCGACGGGATCGACCCGTCGATCCTCTTCGACGACGACGGTCGCGCGTGGGTCCACGGCACCCGGCTCGCGCGCGAGCCGGAGTGGTTCCACCAGACGGAGGTCTGGGTCCGCGAGCTCGACCTGGCGCAGCGCGCCCTCGTCGGTCCCGAGCACGTGATCTGGACGGGCGCCGTGCGCGGCGCGGTCTGGGCGGAGGCGCCCCACCTGTACAGGATCGACGGCGCCTACTACCTCCTCGCGGCCGAGGGCGGCACGGAGTTCCACCACGCGGTGTCGGTGGCACGGGCGGACGCGGTGACCGGACCCTACGAGGGCTACCGGGGCAACCCGGTGCTCACGCACCGCGACCTGGGCCACGGCGCCCAGATCGTCGGCGTCGGCCACGCGGACCTGGTGCAGGCCGCGGACGGTGGCTGGTGGGCCGTGCTGCTGGGGATGCGTCCCTACGGCGGGTACCACCACAACCTCGGTCGCGAGACCTTCCTCGTGCCGGTCGCGTGGGAGGAGGGCTGGCCCGTCTTCGCTCCGGGGCTCGGGCGGGTCGCCCCGACCGTCGACGTGCCGGGGGTGACGGCGTCCGCACGGGCCGCGACGCCCGGTGCGCGGTCGGGCCCGGTGCTGCCGGGCGACCTGCGCTGGACCTCGGTGCGTGCGCTCCCGCGCGAGGTCGCGAGCCCGCGCGGGCACGGCTGGGACCTGCCCGTCCGGCCGACGACCCTCGCGGACGTGGCCGTCGCCTCGTTCGTCGGTCTGCGCCAGCAGCACCGGGACGTGGACGTCCGCGCCGTCGTGCTGCCCCTGCCCGGCGCCCACGAG
Source organism: Actinotalea sp. (assembly GCA_014360395.1). GTDB lineage: Bacteria > Actinomycetota > Actinomycetes > Actinomycetales > Cellulomonadaceae > Actinotalea. The sequence continues at coordinate 691 of JACIXM010000165.1, read as the reverse complement.
GAGGTCGGGCTCGCCGTCCGGCAGTCCGAGCGGCACCACGTGCTCCTGGACGTCACGGGCGGGCCGGACCCCCGGGTGGTCGCGGTGCGGGTCGAGGACGGGCACCGCACGGTCCTCGGGGAGGCGCCCGTGGACGTCCCCGGCGAGCCGGTCGTCCTGACGGTCTCCGTGCGGGGCCAGGACTACCGTCTCCTCCTCGAGCAGGCGGGTCGGCCTCCGGTCACCGTCGCCGTCGCCGACGGCCGGTGGCTCGACTCGGTCACCACCGGCGGCTTCCTGGGCCTGTGGATCGGGGTCCACGCCACGAGTCACGGCCGGCCCAGCACCGCGACGGCCCGCGTCGAGCGGGTGGAGTACCTGCCCCAGGACTGAACCAGCCGGGTCGCGGGGTGGGACAGTGGTCGCATGGACCTCAGCGACGCCGACGTCACCGCCGCCGTCGACGGGCGCCACTGGCGCGTCGTCCTCGGGCACCTCGAGGCGGCATTCCGCACGGGGAGCTTCGTCCGGGGGCTCGACTTCGTCGCCCGCGTCACGCAGGTCGCGGAGGAGGCCGGCCATCACCCGGATGTCCTGCTGCGCTACCCGTCGGTCACCCTGACGCTCGTCTCCCACGACGTCGGCCGGCTCACCGAGCGCGACGTCGCGCTCGCGGACCGGATCAGCGCGATCGCCGACGAGCTCGGGCTCA
>JACIXM010000164.1 GCA_014360395.1 Actinotalea sp. | reverse complement strand
CGCTGCCCTCGGTGCCGAGGGGTCGGGAAGCACCGCCCTCGACTCCGCGGGCCGCTGACGCGACCCACTCCGTCAGCGGGCCGCGCTGCCCTCGGTGTAGTCCGAGTCCGAGTCCTTGATCCAGGAGAACATCTTCCGCAGCTCGCGCCCGGTCGCCTCGATCGGGTGCTGCTCGCCCTTCTCGCGGAGCTCCTTGAACTCCGGCGCCCCGGCGTCCTGGTCACCGATGAACCGCTCGGCGAAGGCGCCGCTCTGGATGTCCGCGAGGACCGCCTTCATGTTGTCCTTGACGACCGGCGAGATGACCCGCGGCCCGGAGACGTAGTCGCCGTACTCCGCGGTGTCGGACACGCTCCAGCGCTGCTTGGCGATGCCACCCTCGACCATGAGGTCGACGATGAGCTTCAGCTCGTGCAGCACCTCGAAGTAGGCGACCTCAGGCTGGTAGCCGGCCTCGGTGAGCACCTCGAACCCGTACTGGACCAGCTGCGACGCACCGCCGCAGAGGACGGCCTGCTCGCCGAACAGGTCGGTCTCGGTCTCCTCGGTGAAGGTCGTCCTGATGCCGCCGGCACGCAGGCCGCCGATGGCCTTGGCGTAGGACAGCGCAAGGTCCCACGCCTGGCCGCTGGCGTCCTGCTCGACCGCGACGATGACCGGCACACCGCGTCCCGCCTCGTACTCGCGGCGCACGAGGTGGCCCGGACCCTTGGGGGCGACCATGAGGACGTCGTGGCCCTCGGCCGGCTTGATGTAGCCGAAACGGATGTTGAAGCCGTGGCCGAAGACGAGCGCGGCGCCCTCGGCGAGGTTCGGCTCGATCTCCTCGCGGTAGATGTGCCGCTGGAACTGGTCCGGCGCGAGGACGACGACGACGTCGGCCCCCTTGACCGCCTCGGCGACCGTGGCGACCTTGAGGCCCTGCTCCTCGGCCTTGGCGCGCGACGGGCTGCCCTCGCGCAGGCCGACGGTCACGTCGACGCCGGAGTCGCGCAGGTTCAGCGAGTGCGCGTGGCCCTGGCTGCCGTAGCCGATGACGGCGACCTTCCGGCCGGCGATGAGGGACAGGTCGGCGTCGTCGTCGTAGAACAGCTCTGCCACGGGGATGTCTCCTTGTGTCTGGGTGGTGGTGCCAGTCTGGGGGACGGCGGCCGGGCGGTCCGGCGACGGCCGTCAGGCGGACGGTGGCGCCGGACGAACCGAGCGCCCCGCCGCCGGGTCAGGCGCTGCGGGCGACCCGCTCGAGCGCGCGGTCCGTGATCGACCGGGCGCCGCGCCCGATGGCGACGGTGCCGGACTGCACGATCTCCCGGATGCCGTAGGGCTCCAGCGCCGCGAGCAGCGCGTCGAGCTTGCTGGGGCTGCCGATCGCCTCGACGACGACGGCCTCCGGCACCACGTCGACGACGTGCGCCCGGAACAGCTGGACGACCTCCAGGACCTGGGTCCGGGTCGACGCGTCCGCGCGGACCTTGACCAGCAGCAGCTCACGCTGGACCGACGCCTCGGCGTCGAGCTCGACGATCTTGATGACGTTGATGAGCTTGTTGAGCTGCTTGGTCACCTGCTCCAGGGGCAGCTCGTCCACGTCGACGACGACGGTGATGCGCGAGATCTCCTCGTGCTCCGTCGGCCCCACGGCGAGGGAGTGGATGTTGAACGACCGCCGCGCGAACAGGCCGGCGACCCGCGTGAGGACGCCCGGCTTGTTCTCGACGAGGACGGAGAGCGTGTGCCTGCTCATGCTGCACCTTCTTCACGGAGGACGGGACGCGGGACGGTGACCGGGCAGGGCCGGTCGGACGGGTGGGGACGAGGACGCACCCTCACTCCTCCCGGTCCCATGCCGGGCTGATGCCCCGGGCGTACTGGATCTCGTCGTTGCTGACGCCGGCGGCGACCATCGGCCACACCATCGCGTCACGGGAGACGGTGAAGTCCACGACCACCGGCTGGTCGTCGATCTCCATCGCCCGCTGGATCGTCGCGTCGACGTCGGCCGGGCTCTCGCAGCGCAGCCCGACGCAGCCGTAGGCGTCGGCGAGCTTGACGAAGTCGGGGATCCGCGCGGTGCCGTGACCGGTGTGCAGGTCGGTGTTGGAGTACCGGGACTCGTAGAAGAGTGTCTGCCACTGCCGGACCATGCCGAGCGAGGAGTTGTTGACGACGGCGACCTTGATCGGGATCTCGTTGATCGCGCAGGTCGCGAGCTCCTGGTTGGTCATCTGGAAGCAGCCGTCACCGTCGATCGCCCAGACCGTCCGGTCCGGGTCCCCGACCTTGGCGCCCATCGCCGCGGGCACCGCGTAGCCCATGGTCCCCAGGCCACCGGAGTTCAGCCAGGAGTTGGGCCGCTCGTAGCGGATGAACTGCGCCGCCCACATCTGGTGCTGGCCGACGCCGGCCACGTAGATGGCCTCGGGTCCGGCGATGTCGCCGAGCCGCTGGATGACGTGCTGCGGCGCCAGGTGCCCGTCCTCCGGGTCGGTGTAGCCGAGCGGGAACGTCTCCCGCCAGTCGTCGATCTGACGCCACCAGGCCTCGAGGTCCGGCTTGCCGTGCTGGGCGTGCTCCCGCGACAGCTCGGGCAGCAGGTCGCCGATCACCTCGCGCAGGTCGCCGACGATCGGCACGTCCGCCCGACGGTTCTTGCCGATCTCGGCGGGGTCGATGTCGGCGTGCACCACGGTGGCGTGCGGGGCGAACGACGACAGCTTGCCGGTGACGCGGTCGTCGAACCGGGCGCCCAGCGCCACGATGAGGTCCGCCTTCTGCAGCGCGGCGACCGCCGGCACCGTGCCGTGCATGCCCGGCATGCCGAGGTGCTGGGGGTGGGAGTCGGGCAGCGCGCCGCGGGCCATGAGCGTCGTGACGGCCGGCGCACCGGACAGGTCCACGAGGCGGCGCAGCTCGGCCGCGGCGCCCGAGCGCACGGCGCCACCACCGATGTAGAGCACGGGGCGGCGGGCGGTCGCCAGCAGGCGGGCCGCCTCCCGGATCTGCTTCGCGTGCGGCTTGGTCACCGGGTGGTAGCCCGGCAGGTCCAGGGACTGCGGCCAGCTGAACGTCGTCTGGGCCTGCATCGCCGACTTCGCGATGTCGACGAGCACGGGACCGGGCCGCCCGGTGCTGGCGATGTGGAACGCCTGGGCGATCGTGCGGGGGATGTCGTCGGGGTTCGTGACGAGGAAGTTGTGCTTGGTGATCGGCAGCGTGATCCCCACGATGTCCGCCTCCTGGAAGGCGTCCGTGCCGATCATCGACGCGCCCACCTGGCCGGTGATGGCCACGAGCGGCACCGAGTCCATGTTCGCGTCGGCGATGGGGGTCACGAGGTTGGTCGCGCCCGGGCCGGACGTCGCCATGCACACGCCGACGCGGCCGGAGGCGTAGGCGTACCCGGAGGCCGCGTGGCCTGCCCCCTGCTCGTGCCGCACGAGGATGTGGCGCAGCGCGCTGGAGTCCATCAGCGGGTCGTACGTCGGCAGGATCGCCCCGCCGGGGATGCCGAAGACCACCTCGGTGCCGGCCGCCTCGAGGGAGCGGACGATCGACTCCGCGCCGGACATCGGCGTGCCGGCCGCGACGTCGGAGCGTCCGGCGCCCTGGCGGGCGCCGGCGGCGGGCCGGACGTCCGCGGGCGTGACGGCCGGCTGCGGCCGGGTCGTCGGGGCGGCCGGCCGGCCGCTCCCCGTGCTCGGGCCCTGGTGCGTGCCCTGTGCCATGTCGTTCTCCCTGGCGTGCGGTGCGGGTGGTGCTGGGATCCGGTGCCGGTGCGAGGCCCCGGCATGAGAAGACCCCTCCGCCCGTCAGGTGGGCTGCGAGGGGTCGGCGCGCGGACGAGGCCTGGCTGGCGGTCGGCCGGCGCCTAGGTGAGTACTACGAGGATCGTCTGCACGAGCGGCAGCCTACGCCCGCGTAGGTCCCGTGTCACGCCGTCTCACATCGTGGTTCACGCGTCCACGATCCGGCCGCGAGACCTGCTGGTCGCGGAGGGCGGGCCAGCTCCCCGCCCTCCGCGCCGGCATGCCCGGTCAGCCCAGCACGGCGCCCTTCGAGGCGGACTGGACGAG
>JACIXM010000163.1 GCA_014360395.1 Actinotalea sp. | reverse complement strand
GTGCCGGGCGCACACCAGGTGACCGTGCGGCAGCCGCACGAGCCAGCGGCAGGGTGCCGCCTCGGCCGCCTCCTCGTGCGGAGGGCGGCGAGGGGGGACCGGCCCGACGAGGGCGGCGACGTCGTCGGCGGTGGGGTGCAGGTGCTCGTCCACGGGGACTCCAGGAGGTCGGCCGGCGTCGAGGACGACGACGGCGCACGCGCTTCCCGTGCCGGCGGCACGGGCGGGTCTTCCTCCGGGGGCACCGTGTGCGGGACGCGGTTGCCGGCCAGCGAGCCGGAGGGCTTGGCGCTGGACCTCGTGACCACTGCCAGGTCTACCGCAGACCTCCGACACGCACCAGGTCAGCGACCGCGGCGCGGCCCTCCCGACGGTCCGCCCGACCGTCCGCGCGCGGCCGGCCGCTGCGCCTGCTGACGACGCCGCGCCCGCTGCTCCGCCCGCTTCTGCGCGAGCACCTGCGCCCGGCGCCACGCCGGCTGCAGGGCGTCCGGCGTCCGGACCCCGACGAGGGTCCACAGCACCGCGACGACACCGATCACCAGCGGGACCGCGGCGCGGACGTACCACGCGGACCCCTCGGTGAGCTGGGCGGCCGGCCACACCAGGGCGAGCGCGAGCCCCAGCCCGGGGACGGCGACGAGCGCTGCGCTCTCCCGGCGTCCGCCGGTGCTCCACCACCGGTGCCCGCTGCCCGGCCGACGCCGCCACCAGAACGTCACGGCGAGCAGCACGACGCCCACCACCGACAGCACGACCTCGACCATGTGTCCGTCCTCGGTCCGATCCCGCGGGAGGGGCGGTCCCTCCGACGGCAGCGTCCCATGCCGCAGGGGCGTCGTCCGAGGTTCGGTCGCCGGGTCGCCGCATCGGAGCAGCCGCCCGGCCGCTCTCACCGGCCGCCGCTGCCCCGGGCGGCCGTTCCGCTCCGACACGCGCGCCGGTGGTCGATGGGCAACGGCGTACGCCCGAACCGCTACCGTCCCTCCCCGACGCCGAGGCCCGAGGACGAGAGGAGGACGTCATGACGTCCGACACCGCGCCCGTGCCCGACGCCGCGGCACTGCCGGGCCCCGCCACGCCCCCGCGCCTCGGCCCGTCCGGCCGCTCCGCCGACCCGCGGGCGGCCACGGGCGGCGTCGTCGGGCTGGTGGTGCTGCTCGCGGCGGCACCGGCGGCGGCGGTGCTCCAGCTCGCCGGGCCCGGCACCGCGACGTTCGCGGCGTGGCTCGTGCTCGTCCTCGGGCTCGTCGCGTGGAGCCCGGTGAGCCGCCGGTGGCCCCGCGCGGCCCGCCTCGGACCGGCCGTCGCGGTCGGCTACCTCGCCGTCGGCGCGTCGTTCCTGCTCGCCGGCTGACGCACCACCGACCGGTCGACGCTCGCGGGCCGTCCACGAGCAGCCAGGTCGCCAGCCCGAGGACGACCGCCGCCGCCGCGACCGCGCCCCACGCCGTCAGCGCGTCGGCCAGCGCGTGCGACAGCACGAAGCACCCGGCCCCGATCCCGATGACGACGGCGAGCCGCCACCACGCCGTCCGCCGCACCTCCCGCGCGACGCACCACACCACGGCCGCGAGCACGACGACGGCGCCCGCGGCCGGCAGATCGGTGGCTCGCGCGGCCGCGAAACCGACCACGAGGGAGGGCCCGGCGAGGAGAGCGGTGGGCAGGCGACGCACCGGGTCAGCCTAGGCCCCCGCCGGCGTCGCCGGCGGGGGAGGCCGCGCGTCGGGAGCCGGCGAGGGTGGTGAAGATCACCCCTCTCCAGGCCCTCCGTCCCACGTCCGCACTGTCCGCGATGCGAGACAATCGGGGGGCCGGTGACCCCGGCGCGGCACCACGACCCGTCACCCCTGGGAGAGCGCGATGTCCACCCTCACCACCCACCACGAGCGTCCGTCGTCGCTGCGCGAGGCCGTCCGCTGGTACCGCGAGGCACCGGCCCCGCGCTGGGAGGAGGGGGCGGCCAAGAAGGCGACGTTCGCGGGCTACCTCGGTGGCAGCGTCGTCGCCTGGGTGATGCTCGGGCTGCTCGGCGCCATCGGCGTCAACGGGCTCGTCGAGCTCCTCGCCTCCGCGTTCTGACGCTCCCTCGGGCGGGCGCCCGTCGACCTGCCCGCGCGCCGCGGCGTGACGCGCGCCGCCGCGCCGTGACGTGCGGTGCGGCGCCGTCCTCGGATCGCCGGGTGCGCCGCGCCGTCCGTCGCTGCCCCGACGGCCCACGACCACCGACGTCGGGCCGGGTGTCCTGACCACCCGGCCCGGCGACGCGGTACCGGCGCTCCCGGG
>JACIXM010000162.1 GCA_014360395.1 Actinotalea sp. | reverse complement strand
CCAACGTGCTCCGGTCGGCTCCGGCCGGGGCGGGTGCGGTGCCCACCGGTCCGGTCGCGGCACCGCCCGGCGGTGTCCACGCGGGCGGGGGCGAGGGCACGGGCGCGGGCACGGGCACGGGCGGGGGCGCCGGCCTCCTGGGCATGCGCGAGCGGGCGGAGCGGCTCGGCGGGGCGTTCGACGCGAGCGTGCGCGAGGGGTGGTTCGTCGTCAGCGCCCGCCTCCCGTGGTCCCGGGACGTCGTGTCGGTGCCCGCCCCTACCGTGGGCGCGTGACCTCGGTTCTCCTCGTCGACGACGATCGGCTCGTCCTGACCCTGCTCACCACCATCCTCACCGGCAACGGCATCGAGGTGGTCGGTGCGGTGGAGGACGGGGACCAGGCCGTCGACGCCGTCCGTGCCCACCGCCCCGACGTCGTCCTCATGGACCTGGGCATGCGCCGTCTGGGCGGCGTCGCGGCGACCGCGGCGGTCCGGGCGCTCGCGGACCCGCCCGCCGTGTGCGTGCTGACCTCGTTCGACAGCCAGGACGACCTCCTCGGGGCCCTGCGCGCCGGGGCCACGGGGTTCCTCACCAAGGACGCCGAGCCGGAGGAGATCGCCGCCGCGGTGCAGGACGTCGCCTCCGGCGGTGCGGCCTTCGCGCCACGGGTCGCGCGACTCCTCGCCGACCACGTCACCGCCGACCCGCACGCCCGGGACCGCGAGCAGGCGGAAGCCTGCCTCGGCGCGCTCTCCGACCGGGAGCTCGACGTCGCCCGCGCCGTGGCCGGCGGGGCGTCCAACGCGGAGATCGCCCGCACCATCTACGTCAGCGAGGGCACCGTGAAGACGCTGCTCAACCGCGCCCTGGAGAAGCTCCGGCTGCGCAACCGCACCGAGCTCGCCGTCCTCGTCGCGCGCGCCGGCCGGCTCTGACCGCGACCCCGGCCCGGCGCCGCCGCGCGGGTCCTCACGGGCGGGCATACCGTGACGAGATGGCCGTCGTCGAGGTCTGGGGTACCGGGGAGCGCGTCGTCCTCGTCCACGGGTCGCTGGCCACCGGCCCGCAGGAGTGGCAGCCGCTGCGCCCGCTCGCGCACCGCGGTTACGAGCTCGTCGTCCCGACCCGCCGGGCCTACGCCGAGATCCCCGTGCGGTGGGGCGAGGACGTCCACGGTGACGCCGCCGAGGTCGCCGAGCTGCTGGGCGACGGCGCCCACCTCGTGGGCCACTCGTCCGGGGGCATGGTGGCCCTCCTGGCCGCCGCCCAGCGGCCCGACGCCGTGCGCTCCCTCGTGGTCGCCGAACCGCCGGCGTTCACGGTCGCCGAGCACGAGCCCGCCGTGAGCCGCCTCCGGTCGGACCTCGAACCGCTCTTCGCCGAGGCCATGGGCGACAAGGCCTTCCTGGAGGAGTTCCTGACCACGGTCGGCTCGCCGGTCCAGGACCTGCCGCCCACGCTGCTGCAGGAGTGGGAGCACCTGGTCCCGGCCATGCGGCGCGGCACGGTCATGTGGGAGGTCCTCCTGCCCCTGGACGTGCTCGCCGCCGCCCCCTTCCGGACCGTCACCGTCTCGGGCGACCACCACCTCGCCTTCACCGCGATCTGCGAGCAGCTCGCCCAGGCCGTCGGCGGCGAGCACGTCGTCCTGCCGGGCGCGGGGCACGAGGTCCAGGAGGCCCCCGGCTTCGTCGAGCTGCTCGAACGGGTCTGGGCCGGGCGGCCCGTGTCGTCGCCGGCGGCCTGAGGTCCGGCCTCACCGCGGCGGTGCGTCCTCGGCGAGGGTCGCGAGCCAGGCCAGGTCCGCGGTGCGCGGCTCGAGCGTGTCGATCCACGGGTGGGTCGTCTCGACGAACCGCCGGTAGGCGGCCGCGCTCGCCGCGGCGGACGCCGGGTGGTCGCTGCGCCACGCGTCCCACGGGACGTCCCGCTCGGCATCGCCGGCGATCCGCCGCGTCTCGGACCGGGCGAACGCGAACAGCCGGTCCAGCCCCGTGCCCCCGACCGGTGCGACGGTCCGGGTGACGACGACGCGGGCGCCGTCGTCGTCGATGGTCTGAGACCGCTCGGCCCGGGGCAGGAGGTCGGGCCGCACGAGCCCCATCACCGTCCCGCGCCCGTCGCCGCTGCCACGGAACGGCGTCATCTCGCGCAGCCCGAACGGTGCGGCGAGGCGCGCCTCGATGCTGCGGCACCGGTCGCAGAGGAACCACCAGCCGAAGCGGTGCGCGACGGGGACCGCCGTGCGCCGGCAGACGTGGCACAGCGTGGCGACGGGCAGGTCGCAGCCACGGGCGCGGCTCCACGGGTAGGT
>JACIXM010000161.1 GCA_014360395.1 Actinotalea sp. | reverse complement strand
GGTGGGCGGCGCGGTACCGGCCGCTGCGCCAGGCCCGGCGGCGTCCGCCTCGGGACGCACGCCGGGGCGCGGGTCGTCGCGCCCGCGCTGCGTGGGCACCTCCGGCGCGAACGCCGCCGCCAGGTGCACCGCCGCCTCCCGGCGGGTGGACCGGCGCGGAACGGGCCGCCGCAGGTCGTGGGCGTGGTCGAGGAGCTCCTCCCACCCGCCGACGACGCGCTCGACCGGCGCCTCGGCGGTGCGCCGGCGCCGCCGACGGCGCCGCTTGAGGACCGCGACGAGCACGAACGGCCCGAGCAGGAGCACGAGCGGGACGGTCACGATCCCGAGCGCGACCAGGTAGGGCCGCAGCACGTCCACGCCCGGCGCGGGCTGCGGCGGGGTGTCCGTGCGCGGCTGCTCCGTGTCGTCGTCCGGCGGGCGGACCGGGTCCGGCGGCGGCGGGGGCGGCTGGCGCACCTGCGGCTGGGGCTGCGCGGCCTGCTCGGGGGTGTCCTCCCGCGGCGTCTTCGTCTCGTCCGGGGTCGGGTCGAACGCCACCCACCCGTGCCCGGCGAACGCGATCTCGACCCACGCCTCGACGTCGTCGCCGGTCAGCGTGACCTCCTCGGCGCCGGCCTGGTCCTCCCCGGGCACGAGGCCGAGCACCACCCGGGCGGGCAGCCCCATCTCGCGGGCCATGAGGGCCATCGCCGAGGCGTACTGCTCGCCGTCCCCGACCATGAGGTCCCCGGTGAGCAGGGTGGTCAGCCGGTCGGCGCCGTGCCCGGACAGCGACGGGTGGTCGCCGGACTCCACCAGCCCGTGGCTGAACCAGCCCCGCTGCTGCAGGCCGAGCGCGAGGGCCTCGGCGACCAGCGCGGGCGTCGAGGCCGTGCCCGCGATCTCGCCCGCGAGCAGCGGCACGGCCTCGGGGACCGCGGCCGGCTCGGGGAGCCGCACGGCGCCGACGGGGGCGGCGCCGAGGTCCGCGGCCGCCAGGGCGGGCGGGACGACCACGTCGACCGTGTACCGCATGCCGTCCGGCACGCCGTCGGTGAGGACGGCGGTCCCGGTGGCGTCGTTGTAGCGCAGGCGCGCCGCCCGGTCCACGGCCTGCGGACCGCTCAGCTCGAAGCGCTCGGCGTAGCCGACGGTGGGCAGCCACACCCCCGGCAGCGAGTGCACCTCGACCTCCACGGTCGCGCGCTCGCCGCGCTCGGCGACCTGGATGCGGTCCCCGACGCGGCGGAAGCCGCCCGAGCCCTCCGCGGCCTCGGCCCCCGCGACGTTCCACACGACGCCGTCGAACGCGTCCATGGTGGCCAGCCGCACCGCCGCCCCCTCGGGCAGGCCGCGGACGGTGACGAGGTCCGTCTCGCGCCAGTCCTTGACGAACCGGCGAAACGCCGACAGCGGGCTGGCCTGGTCGCGCGGGTCGAACGGCGGCACGATCTCGTCGCGCAGCACGAACCGCGGACGGTCCTCACCGAGGGCGGGGCCCAGGGCCGCTCCGCCCGAGACCGCCACGGCGACGAGCACGAGCCCGGCGACGGCGCGGCGCGGCGCGAGGGAGCCCCGGCGCCACGCCACCCACGCGAGGAGCCCGAGCGCGGCGGCGACCCCGGCGGCGACGGGCTGCACCGTCTCCTTGGTCCCCAGCAGCACCGCCAGGACGAGCGTGACCAGGGGCACGACGACGGCGCCCGCGCCGGCCCGGGCGTCCAGGCGGCGCGCGAGCGAGACGGACACCAGCGTCCCGCCGTAGGCGAGGAGGAACGGCGCGACGAGGAGGTTGCCCCCGGCGCCGAGCGACGGGTCGAGCGTGAGCACCTCCCGCCACACCGTGATGGCGCCGCGCAGGAGCAGGAGCAGGGAGGTCGGCGTCGGCAGGACGCCCGCGAGCGTCGTCGTCGGCGCGGCGAGCGCGGGCCCCAGGGCGAGGTAGCCGACGACGGCGAGCGCGGCGGTCACCGGTCCGCTCCAGCGGCGCGCCGCCGCCACGACCGCGAGCAGGGTGCCGGCGACCGCCCCGCCGACGACGGCGGGCGCGGCGGCCCGCCAGCCGTACACCGGTAGGAGCGGGAGCAGGACGAGCGCCTGCGCCACGGCGAGCACACCGGCGTCCACGAGCGGCCGCGAGCGCGGCACGCGGACCCGGGGCTCCAGGACGACGCCGGTCACGGTCCCACCACCCGGCGCAGCACCCGTGGCAGGTCCGCCAGCGCCCCGAGCCGCGCCACGGACAGCGTGCCGTTCGTGACCACCTCGACGTCGGCGCCGCGCTCGCACCGCACGACCAGGGTGCGGACGCCGGCCGGCACGCGTCGGGCGTCGGCGCGCAGGTCCGCCGCGGACGGCACCGAGCCGGTCACGAGGACGACGACGGTCGCGTCGGCCGCCTCC
>JACIXM010000160.1 GCA_014360395.1 Actinotalea sp. | reverse complement strand
TTGTCGCACCTGACGCGACCAAGGCTTCGGCACAACGGGCGGCGGGTGGTCGCCGGTGCCGTCGCGGCGCCCGTGCTGCTCCTCGTGTACGTGACGCTCGGCGGCGGGGTCGGCGGTGGAGCCGCGTGGCTCGCCGCGGTCGGCCTCGTCGCGGCGGCGGGCGCCGTCGTGCTGGCCGACTTCGTGCCCCGCGCCGGGCAGAGCGTCCGCGACGCCGTCGGCTGCGCGCCGTGCGCGGCCATGCCCGCGATGACGACGGTCGGCGCGGGCCTGCTCATCGCCTCCTCGCCGGGCAGCGCGTCGATGGCGCTCGCCGCCCTCGCGATCGTGGTGTTCGGCCTGGTCCAGCGCCGCAGCTCCCCCGTGGTCGCCTGCTCCACGCGCTGACGCGGCCGACGACGGCGCCGCCACCGGATTGGGCGCTGCGCCCGCCACGGGCTATCCTCACCGGCGAGGTAGCGTGTCCGAGCGGCCTAAGGAGCACGCCTCGAAAGCGTGTGTGGGTGAAAGTCCACCGTGGGTTCAAATCCCACCGCTACCGCCACCGAGGGTCCGGGAGACCGGACGGCCTCGAACCGAGACCCCCTGGGGGCGCTTCCACGGAGGCCCCGGCAGGGGGTCTCGTGCGTCGGCGCCGCACGGGCCGACAGCCGTCGACGTCAGGTCGCGCACGCGACTGCCGGCGGTGACCGATCACCGGCGGCTCGGGTCAGTACACCAGGACGCGGGTCCCCAGCGGCGCTCCCCACACGTCCCAGATCCAGTCCATGGCGCGGTTCGAGACGCGGACGCACCCGTGCGAGGCCGGCCAGGGCGGGACGGAGGAGGAGCCGTGCACCGCCCAGCCCTGGACGAAGTACTTCGGCCGGTACATCTCGCCCAGCTCCAGACCGGACTCGTGCATCGCGTCGATCTGACGGACGACGGCCCAGTCCCCCGTCGGCGTATAGGCACGGTAGGTGCGGCCCAGGGCCTCGTAGGTCTCCCCGGTGCCCGTCGAGGCGTTGATGACCCGGGTGACGACGCCGCCGTCGACCGCCAGCACGAGCTGACGGCGGAGGTCCACCTCGAGGACCCGCCCGCTGGAGGTCCGGGCCCGCGGGCGCGTGCCGGCATCGAGCGCGCCCTGGGTGGCCGGTCCGACATACCCGTCCCGGGACAGACCGGCCGCCTTCTGCAGCGCCCAGACGGCCTGCTGGGTGGCCGGGCCGAAGTCGCCGTCGGCCGCGGGGAGGAAGTAGCCGAGGTCGATCAGCCGCTCCTGGAGGGCGAGCACGGCCGGGCCGCGATCTCCCAGGTGCCAGGCGCGCGGGCCCTCGGGCGTCGCCGTGGGCTCGGGCGTCGCGGTGGGCTCAGGGCTGGGGGTGGCCTCGGGGGTCCCGGTGGGCTCGGACGTGGGGGGCGGCGTCGGTGTCGCGGTGCCCGTCGGCCCCCGCGGGGCCGTGTCTGTCGGCGGTGGCGAACTGGGCGAGGGCGCCGGCTCCGTCGCGGCGGGAGCGGTCGTGACGACGCCTGTCGGCTCCGGGGGGACGGACGGCTCGCCTCCCGCGCCCGGGGCCGCGGCCGTGCAGGCGGCGAGCAGGAGCCCGCCGACGGCGAGCAGCGCGCTCGAGCGGCCGGCGCGGAGCGACCGGTTCACGACCGGCCCGGCCGGAGCCGGTGCGCGACGGTGCGTGCCCACCCTTCAGTCTCTGCCCACCGGAACCGCCGGGGAAGGGACCCTCGGCTCCCTCAGCAGGTGGGGCCGTCACCGGGTGCGGAAGTCGAAGGCCTCCGGACGGTGGTCCCCGTACTTCTCCCGCAGGAAGTTGCCGGTCGTGCTCATCTCCGCCGTCAGGCGACGGTGGCGGCTGGCGTAGAGGGCCTCGGTCTGGGCCGAAAGGATCCGGAGCTGATCGGCCAGCTCCTCCTCCGGGGTGCGCCCGTTGGGCTGGCGCTCGTGCACCCGGCTCGGCGAGATCGCCAGGTAGTTCCGGAGCACGGCGGGCAGGTACCGCCGGGCCATGGCGTCCAGCTCGTACTCGAACCGCGGGTCGGCGGTGGGCTCACGCTGCTCGGCCGCGATCACGGCGTCCAGGACCGCACAGGTCTGCTGGACGGTCCGGTGGGCGTCGCCGGGCAGCCGGTGCCGGTTCTGGTCGGCGTGCAGGCGGACCCACGCGACCGCGGACGGCAGGTGCTCCGACGCCTCGACGGCGACGGCGTGCGGCGCGCGGGCCGGCTCGATCACCGTGGACACCTCGGCCGGGTCGCGCTTCCACCACCGACGTCGTGCCGGCAGCCAGAGGTCCCGCAGGTGCCAGGAGCGCACGCCCGAGGCGCCCATCGCCGCCAGGGCGAGCAGAGCGGGCGGCCCCCAGAAGTCGGGCAGGAGCAGCGCCACGGAGAACGCCCCGGCGTAGAGCACGCCCTCGAGCGTCGCCCTGAGGTTCTTCCGCACCCCGCCGATGACGAGCACCAGGTAGGCGAGCAGGGGCAGGAAGACGACGACGGCCGTCACCCTGACGACGTTGCCGAGCGTCCACCGGCTCACGGTCAGCTCCTTCCGGGGTCCGCCGTCGCGGCGTCGGAGGCGTGGCTGCGCTCCAGCTGCAGCTTCGCCCGGCTCACCTGCCCCTCGAGCACCGTCACGGTCTGCTTCATCGACCGGGTGGCCTCAGCCTTGTACCGGTCGATCTCGTCCATCGCCTGGAACACGTCGTCGAACGCCCGCTGCAGCTTCTCCGGGTCCACGGTGGCCTGGGACGCCTGCTGCTGGATGGCGGTGCCCTGCGTCCGCAGCAGCTCGGAGGTGGCCACGATCATGTCCGACGTGGTCGTGTTCAGGGCGTCGACCTGGGCCAGGACGATCCTCTGCTGACCCAGCGCCTGGGAGGTGATGACGGCGACCCGCAGCGCGGACATCGTGGTGTCCAGGGCGCGGTCCACGCCCTTGATGAGCTCGACGTTGTTCTTCTTCACGACGTCGAGCGCCAGGTAGCCCTGGACCGCGACGGCCATCTGGGTCATCAGGTCCTGATGACGCTGGCGCACCGCGAACAGGGCGTCCGACTCCAGGGCGGCGGCGTCGTCGGACCTTCCCTGGGAGCGCAGGGTGGCGATGCGCTGCTCGAGGCCGTCGCCCAGGTGCCGGGCCAGGACGGCCGCGTCGGCCAGCCGGCCCAGCGCCTGCCACAGGGCGTCGCGCTCGGTCTGGATGGCCGCGTTGTCCTGGCGCAGCTCGTCCTGGCCGCCCTTGAGGGCCTTGGTGATCGCGTTGAGCTGCGTCTGGGCGGCCTCGTACTTCTGGAAGTACCGCTGCAGCCTGCTGCCGCCGGGCAGGAGCTTGAAGGCCCACCTGCCGCCGGTCAGGTCGTGCCGCTGGGGGTCCAGCTCGGTGACGATCTGCCGCAGCTCCGCCAGGTTCTTCCCCGTGCGCGCGGCCGGGTCGGCGCCACTGCCGGACAGCGCCGCCGCGGGGCGCTGAAGCATCCGGTTGACCGAGTCGCCGGCCTCCTGCATGGTGCCCTCTCCCAACCGGGTGAGCCGGGCGAGCTTGGCCTGGAACTCCGGGCTGTGCAGCGGGGTGTCGAGCAGGTCGTCGAGGAAGGACTGCGCCGTCTGCGCGTGCTGCTGCTGAGCCTCGGCGTCCACGAGCACCATGCCGCCGACCTTCTCCGGCTGGTGGACGGTGACCTCGGTCGGCGGCGACGGCGGCTCGAGCTCGAACGCGTCCTCGCGCTCCGGTGCCTCGTCCGGGCCAAGACCACGCGGGTTCGACATGCGCCCTCCTCGAGCACTCGGTGTGCACCGATTCTCTCAAACCCCTTCGAGTGGGCCCCGCTCTTTGTCGCGAGGTTCTTCGGCGCCGCCCCGCACCCGGGCGGGTGCAGGATCCGCGGGCCACGCGACACAGACCTGGTGAGCGGACTCGAAGGAGGCACCCATGGCGCACGGGCCTGCGCGTCGCCCCGCGGCGGTCCTGCCCCTCCTCGCCCTCGCCGTCCTGGCCGGGTGCACCGCGGCCGGCGAGCGGACCCAGGCAGCCGGCGAGCGGGCCCAGACGTGCGTCAGCTGGGTGGGGTTCGACACGCCGGCCGAGGCGGTCGACGACGCCACGGTGGTCGTCCGCACCGACCGACCGGCGCCCGTGGTGCGCACCGTCGACCTCTTCGGGGTGGACGCGCGTGTCCACGCCGTCACGGTCGCGGAGGTGCTGAAGGGCCACGACATCCGCGTCGGGGACGAGGTCGAGGTGGCCTCCACGCCCGTGACGTGCACCGGCGACGAGATCTACCCGGAGGGCGACCCGCTCGACGCCACCGGCCCGCTGATCGTGCTCCTGCACCAGGACGCCTCGAACGTCTGGCGCACCATCACCCCCGGGCAGGGCGTCGTCCCCGCTACGGTCGACGGGCAGGTGCCCGGCGCCTGGCCGTCGGGCTGACGAGGGGCGGTGCCATGGGGACGACCAGCGGGAGGCTCCTCGCGCTCGGGGCTGCCGGCAGCGTTCTCCTGACGGCCTGCGTCGGACCGACGGCGGCGCCCGGCGGCCCCGACGCCACGGACGCGTTCGCCGGGTTCCCGTCCTGCGCCGACGACGCGACGATCGCCGCCGATCCCTCCCTGTACCGGGACGAGCCGCAGTACGGCAACGCCGGGGAGCTCACCGACGACGTGCGCGCCTGGGCCGAGGAGCAGGGCGGCTTCGAGGAGCTCTGGCTCGACCGCGAGCGCAACGGCTGGGTGACCGTCGGCTTCCACGGCGACGACGTCGACGCTGCCGCGCTGCAGGAGCGGGTCGCCAAGGAGTTCCCCGGCGAGGGCGTCGTCGTCGTCGAGGTGCCGTCCTCGCTGAGCGACCTGCAGACCCTCATGGACCGGCTCATGCCGGTGCTCGCCGACGCCGGAGCGACGCCGACCGGCGGGCTCTCGCTCGACGTGCCGCGGGGCCGGCTGGGTCTCTTCGGCGTGCCCGCGACGCCGGAGGCCGAGGCCGCGCTGCAGCAGTTCGCCGGCGAGCCGCTGTGCGTCGACGTCGTCGACCCCGCGGCGTTCGTTCCCGAGGGCCCGCAACCGACCGAGGGCGAGGGCTGGCGCCTGCTCGGGCACGAGCCGGGGGCCGGGGAGCCGTACCGGACCGGCGTCGCGACGACCGACGAGCAGCTCGCCGCCCTCTGGGTCGATGCCGGCCTGGACGGCGACGCGCCGCAGGTCGACTGGGAGGGCCAGGTCGTCCTCTGGTTCGGGGCCGTGTGGGGCAGCGGCTGCCCGGTCCGGCTCGACGACGTCGTCGTCAGCGGCGCCACGCTGCACGGCGAGATCGTCGTCCCCGGCTCCGGGCCGGACTCCGCCTGCAACGGCGACGCCAACCCGCACGCGTTCGTCGTCGCCGTCGACCGCGCCGTGCTGCCGGCCGGACCCTTCGTCGTCCAGCTCGATGCGGACGACCCGCCGCCCGGTGCGCCGCAGGAGCGCACCGTCGTCGACGTCGACCTGTCGGTCCCGGGCGCGACGGCCACCGACGAGCAGATCCACCTGGACCCCGACGCCGGCCCGCAGCCCGGCCCACTGCTCGAGGACGGCGACACCCGCGCGCCCGAGCCCGGTGCCCGCTACGTGTGGCGGCCGCGCCCGGAGTGCCACGGCGTCGTCGTCGGCCCGTTCGCCGGGACGCTGTGGCGGCTGGCCGACGGCGAGGCCGAGTGGACCGCGAGGGACGGGCAGGAGGTCGAGCTCCATCCGGTCGACGAGGACGTGCTCGTCGTCTCCTCACCCGGGATGGAGCACCTCTTCGTCCCGGCCCGCGACGACGTCTGCGACGCCTGAGCACGGGCGCGGGGACCGGTGCGGGCCCGCCCACCTCGGCGGGCCCG
>JACIXM010000016.1 GCA_014360395.1 Actinotalea sp. | reverse complement strand
TCCTCGCCGCGGCCGTCGCGGGCGTGCACGCCGAGCGTCTGCACGCCGGTCCGCCCGCCTGAGACCCCGGCAGGCCCTCCGCCGCCCGGGCGCCCGCCGGGTCAGTCGTCGCGGCTGGTCTGCGAGTGCCGCGCGACGAGCGTCGCGAGCCGGCGTGCCTCGGCGACGGCCCACGCGCCGTCGGACCGCTGGATGCCCATGACGGCCAGCGTCCGGCCGTCGGCGAGGTCGAGCTGGACCCACGGGTGGCCGTGCCCGAACCGCACGGAGACGATCTCGGGCCAGGTGACCGTCGTCGTCGTCACGAGGTTCCGGACCCGCAGGCCCTCGGGCGACGGGTCCGCCCGCACCGACGCGTGCCGCAGGAGGAACCAGGCGCCGCCGGCCGCGACGAGGGCGAAGCCGAGGCGGTCCAGCCAGATCACGGTGACCGTCGCGAAGGTCGGGACGACGAAGGAGAGCCCGACGAGCACGACGACGACGAGGCCCGCGACGACGATCGACACCCACCGCGCCGCCCGGGGGCGGAACGGCCGGTACGGGTCGTCGGGGGCGGCCACGGTCAGATGCGGCAGGCGTGGATCTGGGTGACGAGGATCGCGCGGGCCCCCACCTCGTACAGCGCGTCCATGACCCGGTTGGTCTCGTCCCGGCGCACCATCGCACGGACCGCGGACCACTCGCTGTTGTGCAGCGGGGAGACGGTCGGCGACTCCAGGCCGGGCGTGATCGCGACGGCGCGCTCCACGAGCGCGTTCGGCACGTCGTAGTCCATCAGGACGTACTGCTGCGCGACGAGGACGCCCTGCAGGCGCCGGGTCAGGACGTCCAGCCCCGGCGGCAGCCCCTCGGCGTCCCCGGGCCGGACGAGCACCGCCTCGGAACGCAGGATCGGCTCCCCGAAGACCTCCAGCCCCGCGGCGCGCAGCGTCGAGCCGGTCTCGACGACGTCGGCGATCACGTCCGCCACGCCGAGCTGGATCGCGGTCTCGACCGCGCCGTCCAGACGCACGACCGGCGGCGTGTCGACGCCGTGATCGGCCAGGTGCTGCGCCACCAGGACGGGGTACGACGTCGCGACCCGTCGCCCGGCGAGGTCCCTCACGCCGGTGAGGCCCTCCGACGGCGGGGCGGCGTAGCGGAAGGTGGACCGGGCGAAACCGAGCGGCAGGTGCTCCACGGCCGTGGAACCGGAGTCCAGCAGCAGGTCCCGGCCCGTGATGCCGACGTGGACGGTGCCGGCACCGACGTACACGGCGATGTCGCGGGGGCGCAGGAAGAAGAACTCGACGTCGTTGGCCGGGTCCGCGAGGACGAGCTCGCGGGAGTCGCGGCGCTGCTTGTAGCCCGCCTCGCGGAGCATGGCGGAGGCCGGCTCGGCCAGCGAGCCCTTGTTGGGGACGGCGATGCGCAGCACGGTGGTCCTGGGGGTCTCGGGTCGGGTGGGTTCGGTGGCGGGGCGCCGGGTCACGGCAGCCTCACAGGTGCTCGTACACGTCCTCGAGCGTCAGGCCGCGGGCGAGCATGAGGACCTGGAGGTGGTACAGCAGCTGGGAGATCTCCTCCGCGGCCCGCTCGGCGCTCTCGTGCTCGGCGGCCATCCAGACCTCGGCGGCCTCCTCGACCACCTTCTTGCCGATCGCGTGGACGCCGGCGTCGAGCTGCGCGACGGTCCCGGAGCCCTCCGGTCGGGTGCGGGCCTTCTCGGACAGCTCGGCGAACAGGGTGTCGAACGTCTTCACGGGTGCAGAGCCTAGACCGGCGTCCCCCGGCCGGCCGGGGCGGTCCGCCGGCTCGGTGGCCCGCCTCACAGCCCGCGCAGGGCGAGCACGGTCGCGACGGCCGCCTCGGCGGCCTCCTCGCCCTTGTCCTCCCGCGAGCCCTCCAGGCCGGCGCGGTCGAGGGCCTGCGCCTCGTCGTCGCAGGTGAGGACGCCGAAGCCGATGGGTGTGCCGGTGCGCAGGGCGACCTCGGTCAGCCCCTGGGTCGCCGCCTGGCACACGTAGTCGAAGTGCGGGGTGCCGCCGCGGATGACGACGCCCAGGGCGACGACGGCGTCGGCACCGGCCTGCGCCGCGTGCTGGGCCGCGACCGGCAGCTCGAACGAGCCGGGCACCCGCACGACGGTGACGTCGGTGACGCCGGCACGCTGCAGCGCGCGGTGCGCGCCGGCGACCAGCCCGTCCATGACGACCTGGTGCCAGCTCGCGGCGACGACGGTGACGCGCAGGCCGCGCCCGTCCAGCTCGAGGGTGGGAGCTCCGGCTCCGCTCATGGGGTGTCCTCCTCCAGGGTCAGCAGGTGGCCCATCGCCACCGCCTTGGTGTGCAGGTACGCGGCGTTCTCGGTGGTCCGGCCGACCTCGTGCGGGACGACCTCGACCACCTCGACGCCCGAGGCGGCCAGGCCCGTCACCTTCGCCGGGTTGTTGGTGAGCAGGCGGATCCGGTCCAGACCCAGGTCGGCCAGCATCGCGGCCGCGGCGCCGTACTCGCGGCGGTCGGCCGGGTGGCCGAGCTCGAGGTTCGCCTCGACGGTGTCCCGGCCGGCGTCCTGGAGCGCGTAGGCGTCGATCTTGGCCAGCAGGCCGATCCCGCGGCCCTCGTGGCCGCGCAGGTAGACGACCGCTCCCCCCTCCCGGGCCGCGCTCTCCAGGGCGGCGTCGAGCTGGGGGCCGCAGTCGCAGCGCAACGACCCGAAGGCGTCGCCGGTCAGGCACTCGGAGTGCACCCGGACGACCGGGACCGCGGCCGGGCGCTCCACGTCGACGGGCACCAGGGCGACGTGCCCGGCCCCGGTGCGCAGGTCGCGGTAGCCGTGGACGACGAAGTCGCCGTGCCGCGTGGGCAGCCGGGCGCTGCCGGTGCGCTGCACCCGCGCCTCCGGGGCCGGCGCCTCCTGCGTGGGCAGGTCGCCGGTGCGACGGCGCCAGGCCACGAGGTCGGAGATCGTCAGCAGCACCAGCCCCTCCTGCTCGGCGAGGGCCGCCGCGTCGTCCAGGCGCATCATCGAGCCGTCGTCGCGGACGAGCTCGGCGATGCCGGCGACGGGCTCCAGCCCCGCCAGGCGGCACAGGTCCACGGCGGCCTCGGTGTGGCCGGCGCGGTGCAGCACGCCGCCCGCCACCGCGCGCAGCGGCAGGACGTGGCCGGGCCGGATGACGCTGGCGGGCCCGGACGCGGGGTCGGCGAGCACGCGCAGGGTGTGTGCGCGGTCGGCGGCGGAGATGCCCGTGGACACCCCGGACGCCGCATCGACCGTCACCGTGTAGGCGGTGCGGCGCGGGTCCTGGCTCGACGGGACCATGAGGGGCAGGTCCAGGGCGTCCGCGCGCGCGGCGGGCATGGGGGCGCACAGGTAGCCGGAGGAGTGCCGGATGGTCCACGCGACCCACTCGGTCGTGGCGGACTGGGCCGCCAGGACGACGTCGGCCTCGTTCTCGCGGTCCGGGTTGTCCGCGACCAGGACCGGCCTGCCCGCGCGCAGGGCCTCGACGGCCTCCTCGACGGTGCCCAGGTGGATGGTGTCGATGGTCATGCCCGTTCCTCCTCCTCGGCGGACGGGGTGCCCGCCCGGGCGCCGAGCAGCCGCTCGACGTACTTCGCGACGACGTCGACCTCGAGGTTGACCCGGTCCCCCGGCTGCAGGTCGCCCAGCGTGGTCGCCGCGAGCGTCGTCGGGATGAGCGAGACGCCGAACGTGTCCGCGCCGACCTGCGTCACGGTCAGGGAGACGCCGGAGACGGCGATCGAGCCCTTCTCGGCGACGTAGCGGGCGAGGGCTGCGGGCAGGCGCAGCACGAGGTCGTCCCACCGCGGCCCGGGGGTGCGGCTGACGAGCTCCCCGACGCCGTCGACGTGGCC
>JACIXM010000159.1 GCA_014360395.1 Actinotalea sp. | reverse complement strand
CCGGGTGGGGTCAGCGGGCGCCGCTGAGGGCGGCGAGGCTCTCGGCGTCGTCCAGGACGGCCTCCTGAGGGTTGCGTCCGATGTTCTTGGCGACCAGCACCGCGAACGCCGACACGACCGTACCGACGGCCAGCGCGAGGAGGAACAGCAGCGGGAGGCTGATGAGCGGCGTCACCCAGATCCCGCCGTGGGGAGCGACGAGGCCGCTGCCCACAGCCATGGTCAGGCCACCGGTGACGGCGCCGCCGAGCATGAACGACGGCAGCATGCGGATCGGGTCGGCTGCCGCGAACGGGATCGCGCCCTCGGAGATGAAGGACGCGCCGAGCAGCCAGGCGGACTTGCCGGACTCGCGCTCCGCCTCGGTGAAGATGCGCGGCCGCAGGGTGGTCGCCAGCGCGATCGCGAGCGGCGGGACCATGCCGGCGGCCATGACGGCGGCCATGATCCGCGCCTCGGTGGAGCCGATGTCGCCGGCGGCGTTGATGAGCCCTGTCGTCGCGAAGACGTAGGCGACCTTGTTGACCGGGCCACCCAGGTCGAAGCACATCATGAGGCCGAGCAGGATCCCGAGCGGGATCAGGGCCCCGCCGGACAGGCCGTTGAGCCACGCGGTGAGGCCGTCGTTGATCGCCCGCATCGGCGGCCCGATGACGAGGAAGGTCGCGAACCCGACGACGAGCGTGGCCACGAGCGGGATGACGACGACCGGCATGACGCCGCGCACGCCCTTGGGGACGGAGCGACGGGCGAGCCACAGGGCGACGAAGCCGGCGAGGAAGCCGGTCGCGATGCCGCCGAGGAAGCCCGCGCCGACGAGGCCGGCGATCGAGCCGCCGACGAAACCGGGCGCGATCCCCGGCCGGTCGGCGATCGCGTACGCGATGTACGCCGACAGGGCCGGGACGAGGAACCCGAAGGCGAGGGCGCCGGTCTGGAAGAGCAGGACCGCCCAGTGCTGGAGGTTGCCCCACTCGAAGGCCGTCCACAGCACCGCGGCGTCGACACCGGTGACCTCGATGGCACCGTTCTCGGCCCACGCCACCGACGCGAGCATGAAGCCCAGGGCGATGAGGATGCCGCCCGCGGCGACGAACGGGATCATGTACGACACGCCCGTCATGAGGTACTGGCGAATGCGCGTACCCGTGCCGACCTGGCGTGTGGCCGGCGCAGCGGTCGCGACGGCCGGTGCAGGGGAGCTGCCGGCCGGCGGGGCCGCCTCGACCGCCGCGACGGCGGCGGCGATGACGCCGGGCGCGTCGTGGACGGCCTTCTTCACGCCGACGTCCACGAAGGGCTTGCCGGCGAACCGGTCGCGGCCCTGGACCTCCAGGTCGGCGGCGTAGATCACGCCGTCCGCGGCGGCGATGACCGCAGGGTCCAGCGGCTGGGAACCGGCCGAGCCCTGGGTCTCGACGACGACCTCGTGGCCGGCGGCGCGGCCGGCCTGCTCGAGGGCCTCGGCGGCCATGTAGGTGTGCGCGATGCCCGTGGGGCACGACGACACGGCGACGAACTTCATGAGGGAACCACCTCTCGGGTGACGATGTCGGCGACGGCACCGGCGTCGGGGGCGTGGTGCAGGGACGTACGGAAGGACTCGTGAACGAGCCGCCGGGCGAGGGCGGCGAGGATCTTCAGGTGGTCGCTGTCGCCGCCGGACGGCGCAGCGATGAGAAAGACGAGGGTCGCGGGGCCGTCCGGGGCGCCGAAGTCGACGCCCGCGGGCACCTTTGCGACAGCGAGGCTCGGGACGGTGACGTGCTCCGAGCGGGCGTGCGGGAGGCCGATGCCGCCCGGCATGCCGGTCGCCATCTGCGCCTCCCGGGCCTGGACGTCGGCGAGGAAGCCCTCGGCATCGGTCACACGGCCGGCCGCGACGAGGCGGTCCACCAGGAGACGGGTCACCTCGTCGCGGTCCGCGACGACGACGTCGACGGCGACGAGGTCGGGGGTGATGAGGGGGGTGTCGGGCATGTCAGAGCTCCTTGAGCACGAGGGTGCGGTCTGGCCGGTGGACGACCCGGACGACGTCCTCGTGGACGTCCTCCGGCGCTGGTACCGCACTGCCGGGGAGGAGCACGGCTGCCCGCCCCCAGGCCACGGCGGTACGGAGCCGACGGTCGGGTGACGTATCGGCGGAGAGGAACCCCGCGAGCGCGGTGTCGCCCGCGCCCACGGTGGACTGAGGGACGACGGCGGGGCCCCCGGCCCACCACACGTCGTCCGCGGAGACGAGCAGCGCGCCGTGCGCGCCGAGGCTCACGAGCAGCTCCTGCACGCCCGAGCGGCGGACCGCGTGGGCGGCGTCGACGACGTCCCCCACCGTGACCAGCTCGCGGCCGACGAGCTCGGCGAGCTCCTCGTCGTTGGGCTTGAGCAGCGCGACCCCGCCCTGCTCCAGCGCGGCGGCCAGCGCCGCCCCGGAGCTGTCCAGCACGAAGGGGGTGCCGTGGCGACCGGCGAGCGCAGCCAGCCGGGCGTACAGCTCCTCCGCCCCGCCCGGCAGGCTCCCCGCGGCAACGAGCTGCCGGGCCCCGCGGTCGAGGAGGCCCGCGACGGTGCCGACGAGGGCGTCCACCTCGGGTGCGGACATGTCGGGCCCCGGTGCGTTGACCTTGGTCGTGACGCCGTCCGCCTCGACGAGGGTCACGTTCGTCCGGGTCTCGCCGGCCACCGGGACGCCGGACGCCTCCACGCCGAGCGTGGCGAGCATGCCCGCGAGCCGCTCCCCCACGGCGCCGCCCACGGGCAGGACCGCCACGGTCCGCACGCCGTGCCGCGCGAGCGCCCGGGAGACGTTGATCCCCTTGCCACCGGCGTGGTGGTGCACCGCGGTCGCCCGCAGCACGTCACCGCGGGCCAGCCGCGGGATCTCGAACGTTCGGTCCAGGCTCGGGTTGGGCGTCACGGTGACGATCACGACAGCACCACCCGGACGCCGGCCTCCTCCACCTCGGCCGCGACGGTCGCGTCCACGCCCGAGTCGGTGACCAGGGTGTCCACCGCCGCGAGGGGGGCGACGCGGGC
>JACIXM010000158.1 GCA_014360395.1 Actinotalea sp. | reverse complement strand
ACCGGTTCGCTCCGGGCCGGCCGGAGCCTGGGGGGCTCCGCACCGCGCAGCGTCCGCGACGAGGCGGCTCAGACGCGGATCGAGGCGCTGGTCCGCCTGGCCCAAGACGGCGACCGCGAGGCGTTCGCCCAGCTTTACGACGCATGGAGAACGCCTCCTACGGGGTGGGACTGTGCGCCGAGTGCGGGCTCGTCAGTGCCCTGCACGCCTCCGGCGGCGGCCGTCTCGTGGCGTTCACCTGCGTGGACGGCCACGGCAACACGCTCATGCCGTGCGGCCGCTGCCGCCAGCTGCTGTGGGAGCACGGCGGGGCGGGCCTGCTGGTCGAGACGGTGAGCGGGATCAAGACGATGGACGAGGTCCTGCCGGACGCCTTCGGGCCGGACGACCTCCACGAGCGTGCCTGAGGACGGACGGACATGACACAGCAGGACACCGGCGCGCCCGTGCGCCACGAGCCCTTCGACGCGGTCGATGTCATCCGCACCAAGCGGGACCGCGCCCGGCTCTCGCCGGAGCAGATCGACTGGGTCGTCGACGCCTACACCCGCGGGGTGGTGGCGGACGAGCAGATGTCGGCCCTGGCGATGGCCGTCCTGCTCAACGGGATGGACCGCGCGGAGATCTCCCGCTGGACCGCCGCGATGATCGCGTCGGGCGAGCGGATGGACTTCTCGCGGCTGTCCCGGCCCACGGCGGACAAGCACTCCACGGGCGGGGTGGGCGACAAGATCACCCTGCCGCTCGCCCCGCTGGTCGCCGCCTGCGGCGTCGCGGTGCCGCAGCTGTCCGGGCGGGGCCTGGGCCACACCGGCGGCACCCTCGACAAGCTCGAGGCGATCCCGGGATGGCGGGCCGCCCTGAGCAACGCCGAGATGATGGCGCAGCTGGAGGACGTCGGCGCCGTGATCTGCCAGGCCGGCTCGGGGCTCGCCCCGGCCGACCGGAAGCTCTACGCGCTGCGGGACGTCACCGGCACCGTCGAGGCGATCCCGCTCATCGCCTCCTCGATCATGAGCAAGAAGATCGCGGAGGGGACCGGGGCGCTGGTGCTCGACGTCAAGGTCGGCTCGGGCGCGTTCATGAAGGACGAGGCCGACGCCCGGGAGCTGGCCCGCACGATGGTGGCCCTCGGCACCGACGCGGGCGTCCGGACCGTGGCCCTGCTGACGGACATGTCCACGCCCCTCGGGCTCACCGCCGGCAACGCGCTGGAGGTGCGGGAGTCGGTCGAGGTGCTCGCGGGCGGCGGCCCTCAGGACGTGGTGGACCTCACGGTCGCCCTCGCCCGGGAGATGCTCGCCGGCGCCGGCCGGGAGGACGTCGACCCGGCCGACGCGCTGCGGGACGGTCGGGCGATGGACGCCTGGCGCCGGATGATCGCGGCGCAGGGCGGCGACCCGGACGCGCCGCTGCCGGTCGCGCGGCACACGGAGCAGGTGCTCGCCCCCGCCGACGGCGTCCTCGTGGGCCTGGACGCCCTGGCCGTGGGCGTCGCCGCGTGGCGCCTGGGGGCGGGCCGGGCGCGCAAGGAGGACCCGGTCCAGGCCGGCGCCGGTGTGGAGCTGCACGCCAAGCCGGGCGCCGTGGTGCGGGCCGGGGAGGTCCTCATGACCCTCCACACGGACACGCCGGAGCGGTTCGAGCGGGCCCGGGAGGCGCTCGTCGACGCCGTCACGATCGCGCCGGAGGG
>JACIXM010000157.1 GCA_014360395.1 Actinotalea sp. | reverse complement strand
ATCTCGGCGGGTCGACGGTCCACCCGGGCAGGACCGTGGCGACGGCGGCCGACGACGTCGCCCGCCTCGCCGACGCGCTCGGCCTCGACCGGTTCGTGACCGTGGGGGCGTCGGGCGGTGCCCCGCACGCCCTGGCGTGCGCCGCCCTCCTGCCCGACCGCGTGACCGGCGTGGGGACGCTGGCCGGGCTCGCCCCGCGCGACCCCGGCTGGGACTGGTTCGCGGGGATGCGGGCGCCCGGCGCCCTGCGCGCGGCGGCGGCCGGGCGCGACGCCCGCTGCCGGTTCGGCGAGAGCGACGCGTTCGACCCCGAGGTGTTCACCCCGGCGGACTGGGCGGCCCTGGACGGGGAGTGGGCCGCCCTGGGGGAGGACGCCGGTGCTGCGGGGGCGTACCCCGACGGCGCGACCGACGACGACGTGGCCTTCGCCGCCCCGTGGGGGTTCGACCTCAGCTCCGTGGCCGTGCCCGCGGTGCTCGTCCACGGCGAGGAGGACCGGATGGTCCCGGCCGGGCACTCCCGCCGCGTGGCGGGCGCGGTGCCCGGCGCCGAGCTGTGGCTCGAGCCGGTCGACGGGCACGTCTCCGTCCTCCGGCGGCTCGGCGACCTGCTGGACCGCCTGCTCCGCCCGCCGTCTCACGAAACGCACTCTTCACACGGGACTTCTCCACCCAGAACCGGGTAGAGCGGGCGCAAGGGGCTTGGCGAGGGGGTCCCGGGGTGATCCAATACAGCCTGCTGTGACACACAGTCACAGTCCTGAGGTATGGGGGTCACATGTCACGCAGGACGATGGCCGCGCTCGCTGCGGCCTCCGTCGCGCTCGTGGGGGCAGCGTTGCCCGCCACCGCGCAGGTGGGCGCCACGAGCGTATCCGCCACCACGCCGCCGGTGGCGGCGGACGACCGGACGACGGTGACGACCGCGCAGGAGCAGCAGCTCGTGCAGGGTCGGTACGTCGTCCTCATGGAGAGCGACCCGGTGGTCGCCTACGAGGGAGGCGTCCCCGGCATCGCTGCGACGCGTCCTGCCGACGGCGAGGGCGTCACGAGCGACAGCCCGTCGGTCCGGCAGTACGTCCGGCACCTCAACGCGGAGCGCCGCGAGGCCCGCCGTGCGGCGGCGGTGCCCGAGGCCGCGGTCGAGGTCGAGTACAGCTTCGCGGTCAACGGCTTCGCGGCCGAGCTCACCGAGGAGCAGGCGCAGCGGCTCGCCAAGCAGGACGGCGTGCTGGCCGTCCGTGCCGATGAGCTCCAGCAGCCGCAGACCGACGCGTCCGGGGAGTTCCTGGGTCTGACCGGCGCGAAGGGCGCCTGGGCGCAGGGCTACACGGGCGAGGGCGTCGTCGTCGGCATCGTCGACACCGGCATCTGGCCCGAGCACCCGTCCTTCGCCGACGACGGCACCTACCCGGACCCCGTGGGTGTCGCCGAGGGGATCCCGTGCGAGTTCGGGACCACCCCGGGCAACGCGGACGACGCGGCGTTCGAGTGCAACAACAAGCTGCTCGGGGCGCGGGACATGCGGGCCGCGTACAACCGCGTCGTCGGCCCGGAGCTCTACGCCTCCGCCCGTGACGCGGACGGCCACGGCACCCACGTGGCGGGCACGGCGGCCGGCAACGCCGGCGTGCAGGCCGAGGTCCTCGGTTCGCAGATCGGTGCCGTGAGCGGCGTCGCGCCGCGCGCGCAGGTCATCGCCTACAAGGTGTGCGGCGACCTCGGGTGCTTCTCCTCCGACCTCGCGGCCGGCATCGACCGGGCCGTCGCCGACGGCGTCGACGTCATCAACTACTCGATCGGCGGGGGCGCCGGTCCGGTCGGGGTCACCGACCTGGCCTTCCTCTTCGCCAACGACGCCGGGATCTTCGTGGCGACGTCGGCCGGCAACTCCGGCCCGCGCCCCGGGACGGTCGGCTCGCCGGCCGTGTTCCCGTGGCTGACCAGCGTCGGCGCCTCCACGCACGACCGCGGCTTCGCGGGCAGCGTCACGCTCGGGGACGGGCGCACCTTCGACGGCGCGAGCATCACCGGCGGTCGTGCGGCGACCCGCGTCGTCGACGCGGCCGACCTCGGCAACGAGCTGTGCCTGCTCGACACCTTCCAGGCGGACCTGAGCGACACGGTCGTGCTGTGCCAGCGCGGGCAGAACGCCCGCGTCGAGAAGAGCCAGGCCGTGTACGAGGCCGGTGGCGTCGGCATGGTGCTGTACGACGTCAGCGACGCCGCGGCCCTCGTCACCGACAACCACTGGGTGCCGTCGGTGCACGTCGGCCTGAGCGCCGGCGAGGCGATCAAGGCCTACATCGACGCCGAGGGCGAGGCCGCCACGGTCACGCTCGCCGGGGGCGAGACGGTCGCCGCGCAGGGGTCGGTCATGGCCGACTTCTCCTCGCGCGGTCCGAACGCGGTCACGGCCGACGTCATCGTCCCGGACGTCACGGCACCGGGCGTGAACGTCCTCGCCGGTCACACCCCGACCCCGTCGCTCGGTGCGCCGGGGCAGCTGTTCCAGTCGATCAGCGGCACGTCGATGTCCAGCCCGCACGTCGCGGGCCTGTACGCCCTCCTGAAGGAGGCGCGTCCGGACTGGTCGCCCGCCGCCGCCAAGTCGGCGATCATGACGACGGCGCGTCAGGACGTCGTCAAGGAGGACCGCTCGACGCCCGCCGACCCGTTCGACATGGGTGCGGGGCACATCGACCCGAGCAGCGTCGGCAAGGGCTCGCCCTTCCAGCCGGGGCTCGTCTACGACGCCGGGTTCGCCGACTACCTCGGCTTCCTGTGCGGCATCGGGGCGGACGTGTTCGCGAACCCCGCGGCCACGTGCGGCTCCCTCGCCGCAGCCGGTGTCCCCACGGACCCGAGCGGTCTGAACCTGGCATCGATCGCCATCGGGGAGCTCGCCGGCAGCGAGACGATCACCCGGACGGTCACGAGCGTCGCGGACGAGCGTGCGGCGATCACCTACCGGGCGCGGGTCGACGCACCCGCGGGCTTCGACGTGACGGTCACCCCGTCCACGCTGACGCTGCGCTCGGGCGAGTCGGCCACGGTCGAGATCACGATCGCGACGACGGAGGCCGCGACCGAGGGCGAGTTCGCCTTCGGCGCGCTGACCTGGCAGTCGCAGCGCGCCGGGAAGGCCCCGGCGGGGCCGTACGAGGTGCGCAGCCCGATCGCGGTCCGCGCGGTCGCGATCGACACCCCGGCGCTCGTGACGGGTTCGGGTGCCGAGGGCAGCGTCGCCGTCCCGGTGGTGTTCGGCTACGAGGGCGAGTACGCGGCCAGCGGCCACGGCCTGGTCCCCGTGACCGTCACGGAGGGCGCCGTCGGGCAGGACCCCGACCAGACGCCGTTCACGCCGGACGACGGTGCGGGCCTGGTCGCCCACACCTTCGAGGTGACCGACGCGGCCGTCGCCCGCTGGCGGCTCGTGGAGGGCACACCGAACGTGGACCTCGACGTCTTCGTCGTGGGGCCGCAGGGGCGGGTCGTCGCGTCGAGCACCAACGGCGGCACGGACGAGCTCGTCACCCTGACGACGCCCGGCTCGGGCACGTACACGGTGTACGTGCACGGGTGGCAGACGGGAGGGGCGACGATCGCCTACGGCCTGGAGAGCTGGGTCGTGCCGCTCACGACCGACGGGACGCTGACGATCGACAGCGCGCCGTCGTCCGCGGACCTGGGCACGTCCTCGGACGTGGTGGCCTCGTGGACGGGTGCCGATGCCGGCGTCGACCACCTCGGCGCCGTCGCCCACAGCCGCGGGGGTGAGCTGCTGGGCCTGACGCTCGTGGAGGTCACCGGCTGAACCGGACCCACGGCCGAGCGGCGGGGGCGTCCCGGACGGGGCGCCCCCGCCGTCGTGCGCGCGGCTTCAGCGGTCGGTCGCGGTGTCCAGCGGCGGTTCAGGGGCGTCGCAGAGGAACAGCCCCCGCTGGCCGCCGGAGTGGTACTCGACGGTGGTCCCCTCCACCTCGAGCACCACGAGCCGCCCGGGGGTGAGCACCTGGGCGTACGCCATGCCGGGCGCGGGACAGCCGAGCGAGGCGTCGCGCCAGGTGACCTCGTCGTCGCCGACGACCGTCACCGCGGACGGGTCCACGCCGCGGCGGGCTGCCAGGTCGGCGACGGCGTCCTCGGCCGTCGTCCCGACGTCGCCCGGGGTGGCGCCCGGCGCGGGACTCGGGGTCATGGTGGCCTCCGTCGGCTCGGGGGTGGGGGAGGACGGCCCGGCAGGGGGCGCGGTCGGGGCGTCGTCGGCGCCGGTCGCGCAGCCGGCGAGGGCGGCCGCCAGCAGGGCCCCCGCCAGCGCCAGGCGGGCTGCCTCGCGTGGTCCCGCGATCCGTCGTCCTGTGCCGCGCATGCCGCTCCCTGGTCGTCCTGGTCCCATCCTCGCGCGGCCCGCCACCGTCGCGCGCGGGACGGGCGGAGGGTCAGCCCGCCTGGTCGTAGGACTCGACCACGGCGACGTCGAGCGCGAAGTCGACGGGGAAGGCCCCGAAGAGCAGCCGGCCCGCCTCCGCGGCCGCCGCGCGGACCGCCGCCGCGACGTCGTCGGCGACCGACGCGGGGGTGTGCACGACCACCTCGTCGTGCAGGAAGAACACCAGGTGGGGCCGGTCGCCCCGCCCGGGCGCGGCCGGGGCCCCCGGGGCGTGGCCCGAGGGCAGGTCCAGCAGCATCCGCCGCAGCGCGGCCATCCAGCACAGCGCCCACTCGGCGGCGGTGCCCTGCACGACGAAGTTCCGCGTGAACCGCCCGCGGTCCCGACGCCGGCGCTGCGCCTCGCGCGTCTCCTGCGGCCCCGCGCCCTCGGCGGACGCCGCCTCGACCGCCGCGTGCCAGGACGGGCCGGGGGCCGGCGACGTCCGGCCCAGCCACGTCGTCACCACGTCCCCGCGCTCGCCCGACCGGGCCGCGTCCTCGACGAGCCCGACGGCGCGGGGGTACGCGCGGGTCAGCCGGGGCATGAGCGCGGCGCCGGCGCCGGTCGTCGCGCCGTAGATGGCGCCGAGCATCGCGTACTTGGCCTCCTCGCGGGTCGCCACCGCGCCCGCCTCGACGACGCCGGCGTAGAGGTCGCCGCGTCGGCCCGCCGCCGCCATCGCCGTGTCCCCGGCCAGGGCGGCGAGCACGCGCGGTTCGAGCTGCGCGGCGTCGGCGACGACGAGCCGCCAGCCGGGGTCCGCGCGGACGGCACCGCGGACGGCCGCAGGCAGCTGGAGCGCGCCACCGCCGCTGGTCGCCCAGCGGCC
>JACIXM010000156.1 GCA_014360395.1 Actinotalea sp. | reverse complement strand
TTCGTGCCGCCGGGTGCTCGTGACGTCCAGCCCGGCGTGCCGCAGCGCGCGCAGCAGGTCCGGCTGGGAGTCGGGGTGGAGCGCCGGCTGGTCCAGGAGGGCCCGCACGCGCGCCGCGAGCTCCTCCAGGCGGGCCGGACGCTCGCCCGGACGAGGGCGGGGACCGACCAGCTCCTCCAGCAGCGCGTCGTGCGCCGCGGCGTCCCACGGCAGCCCGTCGTGGTGCATCTCCGCGGCGAGCAGGGCACCGGTCGACTCGGCCGCGAGGAGCAGCCGGAGCCGCCCGGGCTCCCGCGCCCCGGCGACCGCGTCGAGCTGGAGCCGCAGCTCCGCGAGCACGTCGAGGTCCCCCGGCGCCGTGAGCGGGAGGCGGTCGAAGAGGCTCGCCGGGGCGTCCGCCGGCGGGGGCTCCACCGCGGGAGCCAGGGCGTCCCAGGCCCCGGGCATCGCCCGGGCGAGGTCGGAGCCGGCGCACCGCGTGGACCGGCGCAGGATCGCGTGCGACAGGCGCAGGTCGTGCGCCCGGCGGACCCGCACGCCCGCCGCCAGGAGCTGCGGGTAGCGGCGACCCGTGTCGTCCCAGACCCACCGCGGCGGGTCGGACGCCTCGCGCGCCGCCACGACGCGGGGGAGGTCGTCGGCCGGGACCTCGGCGCGCGCGCCCGGGACGCCGTCGTCGGCCACCTCCTGGAGCGCGACGACACCCGGCCGGGGTCCGGCCGGGTCGTCGATCAGCGCCACGTACACGCGCCATCCTCCCCGCCGGCACCGACACGTGCCCCGTGCGGGCGCGCCGGCGCCCTCAGCCGCGCTCCTGGCGTGCGACGCCGGTCCTCAGGCGGTCCTGCGCGGCCCCCGGCGTCATCGCCGAGAGGCTCTGCGGGTCCGGTTCCGGTCCTGCGGCGCCGGCCGGAGCGACCAGCAGCCGACGGAGCCCCTCGGTCAGCAGCTCCGGGCGCGCGGCCGTGACGCCGCCGACCGTGAGCAGGGCGAACCCCTGGTCGAGCGCCGTGAGCAGCACCCCGAGCTCCTCGGGGGTGAGCCCCTCGTCGGCGGTGCGCCGGGGGTCCACGGCACGGGCCTGGGCGTCGATGACGCGCCGGTAACGGACCGCGAGCTCCTCGGTGAGGTCCTCGTGGCGTGCGGCGGTCGCGATGAACTCCAGGGTCGCGATCGCGAAGCCGCGGATGGCGGCGGCGTCCTCGGGCGGGACCGTCGCGTCGTCGCCGGCGGGGGGCGCCGCCGGGGTCGTCCCGGGACCGGGGGCCTCCGCCTCGAGAAGGGCCGCCAGGTTGAGGTCGACGGCGGCGAGGAAGAGCTCGGCCTTGCCGGTGAAGTTCGAGTACACCGCTCCCTTGGAGAAGCCTGCCTCCCGGGCGATGAGCTCCAACCGGGCCCCGTGGAAGCCGTCGCGGGCGAAGACCCGGCGGGCGGCGACGACGAGCGCGGCGCGGGTCCGCTCCTGGCGGGCGGCGCGGGAGAGCGGCTCGGGCGGCATGGCACGAGGGTACCGAAGGACCTACCGCCGGTATCCGAAGACTGGTAGTTTTCAGATACCAACGGTATTCGAGGAGGTGGAGATGGACCGGGCGGTGCTGCAGGTCGACGGGGTCACCCGCCGCTTCGGCGAGGTCGTGGCCAACGACGACGTCTCGCTGCGCGTGCGGGCGGGGCAGGTCGTCGGCCTGCTCGGCCACAACGGTGCGGGGAAGACCACGCTCGTGTCGCAGGTCGTCGGGCTGCTCCGGCCGGACGCGGGAAGCATCCACGTCGGGGATGTCGACGCCGTGGCGCAGCCCGCCGCCGCGCGGCGCGGCGTCGCCCTCCAGGCCCAGGGGCAGGCGCCTCTCGACGGCCTGACGCCGCGGACCGCGATCGAGCTCTCCGGTCGGGTCCGCGGGCTCTCCGCCCGCGAGGCGCGGCGCGCGGCGCTCGACCTGGCGGAGGTGCTCGGGATCACCCCGTGGCTCGACCGGCGTGCGTTGCCGGACGGTGCGGGCCTGTCCGGGGGTGTCCGCCGACTGACGGCCTTCGCGATGGCCGTCGTCGCACCCACACCCCTCGTGGTCCTCGACGAGCCGACCAACGACGTCGACGCCGCTCGCCGCCGCGCGCTGTGGGGTGCCGTCCGAGACCTGGCCGACCGGGGCGCCGGCGTGCTCCTCGTCACGCACAACGTCGTGGAGGCCGAGCGTGTGGTCGACGAGCTCGTCGTCCTGGACCGTGGACGCGTCGTCGGCGCCGGGACGCCCGCCGAGCTGCGCGGCACCGAGGACGCGGGACTGCGGCTGGAGCTGCACCTGCTGCCCGGCGACGACGGCCCCGGTCCCGCGCCGATGCCGGTCGCGCGCCGCCTGCGGACCGGGCGCCGCGTCCTCCTCGGCATCGCATCCCACGACGCCGCGGCGGCTGTCAGCTGGGCAGCCCACCTGCGTGACCAGGGGGCGGTCGAGGGTTACGCGCTCGGCCCGGCCACGCTCGAGGACACCTACCTCGCCCTCACCGCGAGCACGGCGGGGGCCCCCACCACCGACCGGATCGCCGACCCGACCGATGCCCCGAGCACCGACCCGAAGGACGAGGAGCTGACCCGTGCCTGACGCCACCGCGCTCCACGCGCACCCTGCCACCCGGCCCGCCGGCGTCACGCCGCCGCCGCGACCCGGGCCGCTGTCGACCTACGCCACCCTGGTCCGCTGGAACGTCGCGCAGGTCGGCAGCGTCCTGCCCCTCGTCGTCGTCGTCCAGGCGCTGCTCGCCGCGGGGCTCGTCGTCGGGTTCGGCTTCCTCATCCCCGACATCACGCCGGACGTCGCGCTGCACCTGTCGACCGGCGCCCCCACCGTGCTGCTGCTCACCGTCGGGCTGGTCATCGTGCCGCAGGGCGTCGCCCGGGCGCGGGCGGACGGCACGTTCACCTACCTGCGCTCCCTGCCCGTCGCCCGCCCGCTCCTGCTCGCCGCCGAGCTCACCGTCTGGCTGCTCGTCGCGCTGCCGAGCGTCGCGGTGGCGGTCGGGGTCGCCCGGCTGCGGTACGCCCTCGACCTCGCGTTCGACTGGCCCCTGCTGGTGGCCGCAGCCGTGCTCGTCACCGTGACGGCCACGGCGGTCGGGTATGCGATCGCCGTCGCCCTGCGGCCGATGGTCGCCCAGCTCGCGAGCCAGGTGCTGGTGTTCTTCGTGCTGCTGTTCTCCCCGATCACCTTCCCCGCCGATCGGCTCCCGGCGTGGTTCGCCGCGGTGCACGACGTCCTGCCGGTGCGGCCGGCCGCCGACCTGCTGCGCGCCGGCCTGGCCGCGGACGTCTACCCGGCGTCGGGCCGGGACCTGGTGGTCCTGGTCGCGTGGTGCGTGCTCGGCCTCCTCGTCAGCGTCCGCGCGCTCGTGCGGCGGGCGTGACGCGTCAGCCGAGCCCCAGGGCGTCGGCCACGTCGGCGCGCACGGCGTCGAGGCGTGCCCGCGCGGTACGGCGGGCCGCCCCGACCGGGTCCTCGGCGCCGTCCTCGACCGGGACGACGACCTCGAGGTAGCACTTGACCT
This sequence comes from Actinotalea sp., assembly GCA_014360395.1. GTDB lineage: Bacteria > Actinomycetota > Actinomycetes > Actinomycetales > Cellulomonadaceae > Actinotalea. The sequence goes on along the minus strand of JACIXM010000156.1, from coordinate 10,017 downwards.
TCGGCTCCGTCCCGGAGGGGCGGACGATGACCCGCGTGCCGTCCTCGGCGAGCAGCCGCAGGCCGTCCGTCGGCGGCAGCCCCGCCGATCCCTGCGAGAGGTCGACGAGCTCGACGACCGGTGAGCCCGCGAGCGTCGTCGGCGGCGCCTGCCGCACCCGCGCCATGGTCTCCGGGATGCGGTCGAGGTCGGCGAAGCGGGCCGACAGCTGGTCGGTCAGGTGCAGGCCGTGGCGCTCCGCCAGCTCGTCGAGCCGGTCCAGCAGGGTCCTGCCCTCCGCCTTGAGCCGCGCGGCGAGCTGGGTGAGCAGCAGCGCCGCGGACAACCCGTCCTTGTCGCGCACCTGGACGGGGTCGACGCAGTAGCCGAGGGCCTCCTCGTAGCCGAAGACCAGGCCGTCCACGCGCGAGATCCACTTGAAGCCCGTGAGGGTCTCGCGGTGGGACAGGCCGTGGTCGGCCGCGATCCGGCCCAGCAGGCGCGAGGAGACGATCGAGCTCGCCATGACGCCCCCGGACCCGGCGAGGCGCCGGCCGATGTCGTCGCCGAGCAGTGCGCCCACCTCGTCGCCGTGCAGCATCCGCCACCCGCTGCCGCGCGCCGTCACCGGGCCGCCGGCCGAGTCGGTGTGCCCCAGGCGCGGGTCCCGCACCGCGGCGGCGCAGCGGTCGGCGTCGGGGTCGTTCGCGATGACGAGGTCCGCCCCCACCGAGTCGGCGAGCGCGAGGGCGAGGTCGATCGCGCCCGGCTCCTCGGGGTTGGGGAACGCCACGGTCGGGAAGTCGGGGTCCGGCAGCGCCTGCTCGGGCACGACGTGCAGGTCCTCGAAGCCGGCGCTGCGCAGGACGCGCTCGGCGGTCCGCCCGCCGACCCCGTGCAGGGGGGTCAGGACGATGCGCAGGTCGCGCGGGGTGCCGGGGACCTGAAGGCCGCGCAGGCTCGCCAGGTACGCGTCGAGCACCTCCTCGCCCAGGACGGTCCAGCCGTCCTCGCTGCGGGGGACCGAGGCGACGGAGGGGACGGCCGCGATGCGCTCGGCGATCGCTGCGTCGTAGGGCGGCACGATCTGCGCGCCCTGGCCGGAGTCCGTGACGACGCGGCCGCCGAGGTAGACCTTGTAGCCGTTGTCCTGCGGCGGGTTGTGGCTCGCGGTCACCATGACGCCGGCGTCGGCGCCGAGGTGGCGCACGGCGAAGGCCAGCACCGGCGTGGGCAGGGGGCCCGGCAGGAGCAGCGCGTGGCCCCCGGCGGCGACGACGACGGCCGCGGTGTCCCGCGCGAAGACGTCGGAGTTGTGGCGCGCGTCGTAGCCGATGACCACGCGGGGCCCCGCGACGGACGCCCCCGAGGTGGTGCCCTCACCCAGCTCCTGCAGGCGGTCCGTGAGGTAGCGGACGAGGCCGGCGGCGGCGCGGATCACCACGGCGCGGTTCATCCGGTTCGGCCCGCCCCCCAGGGCGCCCCGCAGGCCGGCGGTGCCGAACTCGAGCGTCCCGCGGAAGCGATCGGTGAGCTCGGCCCGGGCGGGCGAGCGGAGGTCCTCCGTGTCCTCCTCCGCCTCGGCGTGCTCGAGGAGCAGGCGCAGGTGCGCGGCCGTCTGCGGGTCCGGGTCGTCGTCGGCCCAGGCGCGGACCCGCGCGGCGAGGTCGGGGTCGAACGGGGCGTCGTCGGCGCGGCGGGCGGCGTCCGTGCTCGCGGGCATCAGATCCGCCCCACGATCTCGGCGAGCAGGCGGCTGATGCGCGGCCCGGCCGCGCGGCCTGCCTCCAGGACCTCCTCGTGCGACAGCGGGTCCGCGCTGATCCCGGCGGCGAGGTTCGTGACGAGCGAGATGCCGAGCACCTCCAGGCCGGCCTGCCGGGCGGCGATGGCCTCGAGCGTCGTCGACATCCCGACGAGGTCCGCGCCCATCCGGCCGGCCATCCGCACCTCGGCCGGGGTCTCGTAGTGCGGCCCGCGGAACTGGGCGTACACGCCCTCGGGCAGGTCGGCGTCGACGTCACGGGCCACGGCGCGCAGCCGCGCCGAGTACAGGTCGGTCAGGTCGACGAACGTCGCGCCCTCCAGCGGCGACGTCGCGGTGAGGTTGAGGTGGTCGCTGATGAGCACCGGGGTGCCGGGCCCCCAGTCGGCGTTCAGCCCGCCGCAGCCGTTGGTGAGCACCACGGCGCGCGCGCCGGCCGCGGCGGCGGTGCGCACCCCGTGCACGACCCGACGCACGCCCCGGCCCTCGTACAGGTGCGTGCGGGAGCCGAGCACGAGGGCGTGCCCGCCGTTCGCCAGCCGGATCGACCGCGTCGTCCCACCGTGCCCCGCGACGGCCGGCGCGCTGAAGCCGGGGATCTCGTGGCTGGGGATCTCCGCGACGGTCTCGCCGACGAGGTCGGCGGCGCCACCCCAGCCGGAGCCGAGGACCAGGAGGACGTCGTGGCGCTCCACCCCCGTGCGCTCGGCGATGACCGCCGCGGCCTCGCGGGCCACGTCGAAGGGGTCGGTGGTCGGGTCGTCCAGGGTGGCGACGACGGCGTCGCCGGCGGTGCTCGTCATGGTCACCGAGGTTAGTGCCCCGGCGCTGCCGGCGTGCCCCCTGCGGCGCCCGGACGGCACAATGCCCGGTGTGACAGCGACGACACCCGGCATCCCGGAGCTCCCGCCCGAGCCGCCCGACGACCGGCAGGCGACGCGCGTCGTCGTCGTCGGCGGAGGGCCCGGCGGCTACGAGGCGGCGCTGGTCGCCCGGCGGGCCGGGGCGGAGGTGACCCTGGTCGAGGAGCACGGGCTGGGGGGCGCGGCGGTGCTCACCGACGTCGTGCCCTCCAAGACGCTCATCGCCACCGCGGAGTGGATGACCATCGCGGAGCGGGCGCCCGAGCTCGGCATCCGCGACGGCGGAGTGCCGCTGGATCGCGAGCACACGCCCCACCGCAGCCACCAGGTCGACCTCGCCCGCGTCAACGCCCGCGTCGTCGAGCTGGCCGCGGCGCAGTCCCGCGACATCACCGCCCGGCTCGAGCAGGTCGGCGTACGGGTGGTCGACGGTCGCGGGCGGCTCGACGGGCCGGAGCGGGTCGTCGTGGCCGGGCACGACGGCGGGTCGGAGACGCTCGAGGCCGACGTCGTGCTGCTGGCCACCGGCGCGACCCCGCGCACCCTGCCGGACGCCATGCCCGACGGCGAGCGCATCCTCACCTGGACCCAGCTGTACGACCTCACGGAGCTGCCGGAGCGGCTCGTCGTCGTCGGCTCCGGCGTCACCGGGGCGGAGTTCGCGGGTGCCTACAACGCGCTCGGCTCCCAGGTCGTCCTCGTCTCCTCCCGGGACCGCGTGCTGCCGGGGGAGGACGCCGACGCCGCGGAGCTCATCGAGGACGTCTTCCGCCAGCGGGGCATGGAGGTCATGTCCCGCTCGCGCGCGCAGTCGGCCGTCCGGACCGACGACGGCGTCCTGGTCACCCTCGCCGACGGGCGCACCGTCGAGGGCACGCACTGCCTCATGGCCGTCGGGTCCGTCCCCTCCACCGCCGACCTCGGTCTGGAGTCCGCCGGCGTGCGGACCACGCGCTCGGGCCACATCGACGTGGACCGGGTGTCGCGGACCAGCGCCCGCGGCGTCTACGCGGCCGGGGACTGCACCGGTGTGCTGCCGCTCGCGTCGGTGGCCGCGATGCAGGGCCGGATCGCGATGGCCCACGCGCTCGGCGACGCGGTCGTCCCGCTGGACCTGCAGGTGGTCGCCGCGAACATCTTCACCGCACCGGAGATCGCGACCGTCGGGGCGTCCCAGCGCACGCTCGAGGAGTCCGGCGTCCGGTTCCGGACGAGCATGCTCGAGCTCGCCCGGAACCCGCGCGCGAAGATGCTCGGGATGCACGACGGCTTCGTCAAGCTCTTCGCGCACGCGACGACGGGCATCGTCCTGGGCGGCGTGGTCGTCGCGCCCCGGGCGGGCGAGCTGGTCTTCCCGATCACGCTCGCGGTGGCCCAGCGACTCACCGCCGACGACGTCGCGCAGTCCTTCACCGTCTACCCGTCCCTGTCCGGGTCGATCGCGGAGGTCGCCCGGACGCTGCACCACAGGGAGGTCTGAGCAGCATGGGCACGTCGCTGACCGTCCACGGCCACGCGTGCGCGCGCCTGGAGCGGGACGGGCGGGTGCTCGTCCTGGACCCCGGCTCCTGGAGCGAAGCGGGCGTGGCCGACGACGCCGACGTCGTGCTGGTCACCCACGAGCACGCCGACCACGTCGTCGTCGGGGACCTCGTGACGGCACTGGCCGCGCGGCCCGCGCTCGAGGTGTGGGCGCCGGGCCCGGTCGTCGCGCTCCTCACCGGGGAGGGCGCCGACCCCGCGCGGGTGCACGCGGCCGCCCCGGGCGAGCGGTGGACGGCCGCCGGCTTCGACGTCCGGGCGTTCGGCGGCCGGCACGCCGTCGTCCACCCCGACCTGCCGGCCCCGGCGAACCTCGCCTACCTCGTCGACGGCGTGCTGCACCCGGGGGACTCCTTCACGGTGCCGGACGCGCCCGTGGCGGTGCTGCTGCTGCCGGTCGGCGGGCCGTGGGTGAAGGTCGCGGAGGCCGTCGACCACGTCCGGGCGGTCCGGCCGGACGTGGTGGTGCCGATCCACGACGCCGTGCTGTCCGCGGCGGGGCAGGGCCTCGCCGACCGCCTCGTCGGCACGCTCGGTGGCGCCCCGCAGTACCGGCGCCTGGCCCCGGGGGAGCGGCTCGTCGTCGGCGGGTGACCGGGGTCCCCTCAGGACCCGGACGGGGTGTGCGTGAGGACGAGCGCCGCGTGGTCGGACCAGGGGGTGTCGGCGAGGACGTCGAGCCGGTCGCCGTCGGACCAGCCCGGCCCCAGCACCCAGTCGATGCGGTAGCGCGGCTCGGGGGTGGGGCTGGTGAGCAGCGTCGGGTCGCCGAGCTCGTCCTGGGCGCTGACGAAGCCGGCCTCCGCGAGCAGCTCGAGCTCCGGCCACCCCGGTTCGGCGTTGAGGTCCCCGGCGAGGATCCCGAGGTCGCCGGCGGCCAGCAGGGTCGCCAGCTGCTCGAGCCGGGTCGGGGTGTTCTCCTCCCGGTGCTGCAGGTGGACGGACGTGTACCGCTGCGGCGTGCCTGCCAGGTCGACGGTCGCGCTGATCGCGGACCGCTGCTGCGGGCCGGCGCCGTACGGCAGCGGGTGCACCACGACGTCGCGGTGCGGTGTGCACGTGAGCACGGCGTTGCCGAACTGCCGGTCGGCCGCCGGCGCGAAGGACGCCCGCATCCCGAGCCGGTGGGCCAGCCACGTCGCGGTGTCCGTGCCGCCGGCGAGCACCCAGCCGCGGGCCACCTCCTGCAGGAGGACGACGCAGGCGTCCCGTTCCTCGATCGTGCGCGCGAGCTCCTCCAGCTCGACGTGCCCGGCCGGGGTGACGCCGTAGTGGAGGTTCCAGGACACGACGGTGACCGGTGCGGACGCCCGGGGGTCCTGCCCGGCCGACGCCCGGTCGGCGAGCACCGTGCCCACGACGACCTGGGCGGTGCCGGCGGCGAGCAGCGCCACCGTGAGCGCCGTCGGCAGGCCCGCCCGGCGCGGCACCTCACGACGGTCCGGGGTCCCGTGGCGGTGGACGCCCGCCGCGCCGAGCAGGGCCGCGGCGGCGACGACGACGAGGGCGTTGGGGACGCCGAGCGGGATGTCGTAGTCCAGCTGGAACAGCAGCAGCGGCAGGATCGTCGCCAGGCCCGCGCCGGAGGCAGCGAGGGCGGTGCGCCCGAGGCGCGCGGGCCGCGCGGTGGGCCGCAGGGCGAGCGCCGCCTGCTGCGCCGCGAGGACCTGCACGACGACGAGGGCGAGAAGGACGAGGGGGCCCGTCCCGAGGAGCAGCGCGGCCGTCAGGCCGGCGAGGACGACGCCGTCCACGACCGGCCGGACGCCGTCCAGGCGCACCGCCCAGGCCGGCCAGCCGACCCGCGGCGCGCTCTCGAGCCCGATGAGCCAGGCGGCGAGCAGCAGCCCGGCTCCCGTGACCGGGCCGGCGACGGCCAGCGGCACCCCCGACTGCGACGTCGCCCACGCCGTGCTCGCGGTCGTCATCGCGGACAGGCCCAGGAGCAGGCCCACCGCCCACAGGCGGCCCACGTGCCGGTCGTCGTCGCCGGGCCGGCCGGGGGCGACGGACTCGCCCCGGACGCGGACCGCGGCCAGCACGAGCGCCGCGACCACGGCGACGGTGACGGCCCAGCCGGGCAGGTCGGTGCGCCACACCGCGTCCCAGGTGGTCAGCAGCAGCTGGGCGGCGACGTTCAGCGCGAGCCCGACCAGCACGGCCCGCAACGTCAGGGGGCCACCGCGGCGCCGCACCGATGCCGCCACCGCCGCGACCAGCACGCCGACGGCGAGGCTCACCGCCGCGAGCCCGACGACCACCCGGTCGTCGCCGGTCAGCAGCGGCAGCGCGAGCCGCGCGGCGGCGAGGGTGGCGGTCCCGGCCACGAGCACGGTGGCGGGGCGGCGGCGGGCCGCCAGGGCGAGCAGCCCGAGCAGCGCTCCCGGCAGCGCGTACGTCGCCAGGGCCGCGCCGGCGGCCTCGAGCACGCCGACGGCGAAGACCGTGTCCAGGAGGGGGCCGCTGGAGCGGACGAGCTCGAGGGTGACGAACGCCAGGACCACCACGAGCAGCGCCAGGCCGGGGGCCGGCAGTCCCGCGCCGGTGCGGGGCTGCCCCACGCGCGGCGCCACGCCGCCGTGGGGGGTGCTCACGGCAGGAGCTCGCGCAGCTCGGGCCACGCCGCCTCGAAGGCCGGCAGCAGCGGTCGCGCCGGCACCTCGGCCACGCGCACCCAGGCGACCGCGAGACTCTCGTGGTCGGTGGGTCGGGGGTCGTGGAACCCGGTCGCCCGTGCCACGACGGTCGTGTAGCTCCACGTGCCGTGGTCGAGCACCCGCGTGGTGAGGACGGACACCGCCTCGGGGTCGATGCCGGCCTCCTCCGCGGCCTCCCGGACGGCGCCGTCCTCGGGGCGCTCCCCGGGTGCCAGGGCGCCGCCCGGGATCCCCCAGGTGCCACCCTGGTCGCTCCACACGGCGCGGTGCTGCAGGACGACCGACTCGGCGCGCCCGCCGTCGTCGGTCCGGAAGAGCAGCAGCCCCGCCGCGCCGTGCAGGCCCCAGTGCCGGCGCCCGCACGCGCACTCGACCCAGCCGTCGCCCGGCTGGCGGTGCAGGCCCGCGGGTCGGCGGGCCGGGTCCGCCGCCTCGGGGCCGGTCACCTCAGCCCTCGGCCGGTGCGGCGCCGTCGTCAGCCGGTTCGCCGTCCACGATGTCGCACAGGGCGCTGCCCGCGCTGACCGTCGCGCCGACGACGGCCGACAGGCCGCGCACGACGCCGTCGCGGTGCGCGACGAGCGGCTGCTCCATCTTCATCGCCTCGAGGACGACGACGAGGTCGCCCTGGGCGACCCGCGCGCCCTCGGCGACCGCGACCTTGACGATCGTGCCCTGCATCGGCGAGGTCAGGGCCGCGCCGTTGCCCCCCGCGCTCGGGGCGCCGCCGCGGGTCGCCGTGCGGCGGGGCCGGGTGCCTCCGCGTCCGGCAGGCCCGGGCCGGCCACCGCGCGCGAGGCCGCCGAGGCCGGCCGGGAGGACGACCTCGATGCGCTTGCCGCCGACCTCGACGACGACGCGCTCCGTCGCCGGGGCGTCGTCGTCGGCCGCGGCGGCCGCGCCGCCCTCGCGCAGGGTGGGCAGGGTGTCCGCGAAGTCGGTCTCGATCCACCGGGTGTGGACCCGGAACGGCTCGTCCGGGTCCGCCGGGACGAAGTCCGGGGAGTCCAGGACCGCGCGGTGGAACGGCACGACCGTCGGGATGCCCTCGACCTCGAGCTCGCGCAGCGCACGACGCGCGCGCTCGACGGCCTGCGTCCGCGTGGCGCCGGTGACGACGAGCTTGGCGATCATCGAGTCGAAGGCGCCCGAGACGGTGTCGCCCTCGATCACGCCGGAGTCGACCCGCACGCCCGGGCCCGACGGGAACCGCAGCCGGGTGAGGCGCCCCGGCGCCGGCAGGAAGCCCTGCGCCGGGTCCTCGCCGTTGATGCGGAACTCCAGGGAGTGGCCCCGCGTCGGCAGCTCGGTGTAGCCCAGGGGCTCCCCGGCGGCGATGCGCAGCTGCTCGCGGACCAGGTCCACGCCGGTGACCTCCTCGGTCACCGGGTGCTCGACCTGGAGGCGGGTGTTGACCTCGAGGAAGGAGATCGTGCCGTCGAGGCCGACGAGGAACTCGCACGTCCCCGCGCCCACGTAGCCGGCCTCGCGCAGGATCGCGGTCGAGGAGTCCACCAGCAGGCGGTTCTGCTCCGGGGAGAGGAACGGCGCGGGGGCCTCCTCGACGAGCTTCTGGTGCCGCCGCTGCAGCGAGCAGTCACGGGTCGAGACGACGACGACGGTGCCGTGCTCGTCCGCGAGGCACTGCGTCTCGACGTGGCGCGGGGAGTCGAGGTACCGCTCGACGAAGCACTCGCCGCGGCCGAACGCCGCGACGGCCTCGCGGACGGCGGAGTCGTACTGCTCGGTGATCTCCTCGACCGTCCGGGCGACCCGCAGGCCCCGGCCGCCGCCGCCGAAGGCCGCCTTGATCGCGATGGGCAGCCCGTGCTCCGCGGCGAAGGCGTGCACCTCGGAGGAGTCGGCGACCGGGTCGGGCGTCCCCGCGACCAGCGGGGCACCCGCGCGCTGGGCGATGTGGCGGGCGGAGACCTTGTCGCCGAGCGCCTCGATGGCCGCGGGCGGGGGACCGATCCACGTCAGGCCGGCGTCGATGACGGCCCGGGCGAACTCCGCGTTCTCGGACAGGAAGCCGTAGCCGGGGTGGACGGCGTCCGCGCCGCTGCGGCGTGCGACGTCGAGCAGCTTGCCCATGTCGAGGTACGTCTCGGCGGCGCGGGTGCCGCCGAGCGCGAAGGCCTCGTCGGCGAGGCGGACGTGCTGCGCCTCCCGGTCGGGGTCGGCGTAGACGGCGACGCTGGCGATGCGGGCGTCCGCGCAGGCTCGCGCGACGCGGACCGCGATCTCACCACGGTTGGCGATGAGGACCTTGTGGATGTCGGGCACGGCTCACCGTAACGTCACGCGTTCGGGCCGTTCACCTGCGGCACGGGCACCGGACCAAGACTGTGGGGATCCGACAACGGGCGCCCCCGGGTTTGTGGCTTCGCCCAGCAGCGGCGGTCAGCTCCAGAGGTCGGTGACCGACAGGTCCAGCTGGAGGAGCAGGTCCCGCAGCACGGGCAGGCTGAGGCCGACGACGCCGTGGTGGTCGCCCTCGATGCCGCGGACGAAGGCGCCGCCGCGGCCGTCGACCGTGAACGCCCCCGCGACGGCGAGCGGCTCACCGGTCGCCACGTAGGCGTCGATCTCCGCGTCCGAGACGTCGGCGAAGTGCACGACGGTGGTCGAGGTGGCGCCCAGGGTCGCGGCGGGGGCGTGGGGGCGCAGGTCGACGAGCCAGTGGCCGGTGTGCAGCAGGCCGGACCGGCCCCGCATGCGGCGCCACCGGGCGACGGCGTCGTCGGCGTCCCGGGGCTTGCCGAGGGCCTCGCCGTCGAGGTCCAGGAGCGAGTCGCAGCCCAGGACCAGCAGGTCCTCGGGCAGCTCCCCCTCGTGACCCGGCGGGACCTCACCGGCCTCCAGGCGGGCGGCGACGTCGTCGGCCTTGGCGTTCGCCAGGACCAGGACCGCGTCGACCGGGTCGAGGCCGCCGTAGCGCGCGCGGGCGTGCTCGAGGACGGCGTCCTCGTCCACGCCCGAGACCAGCACGTGCGGTTCGATGCCCGCGGAGCGCAGGGTCGCGCGGCGGGCCGGGGAGGCGGAGGCGAGGAGCAGGCCGGGCACCTGTCGAGGGTAACCGTGGCCGGTGCCGCGGTCGCCCGGCGTTCTCCCACGGCGGACGGCGACGGGCGCCGGCCCCGGGGAGGAGGACGGCGCCCGTCGGCGAGGGTCGGCGGCGCGGGTCGGACGGTGCCGTCGATCTGCTGCC
>JACIXM010000155.1 GCA_014360395.1 Actinotalea sp. | reverse complement strand
TCGCCCTCCGCCGCAGCGGGGGCGTCGGGGCGCGCGATGACCGTCCCCGCGCTGCGCCGGCGCACGGCGCAGCGCGCCCGGGTGCTCGTCGGCACCGTGCTCGCGCTGGTGCTCACGGCCGTCGGCACCGGCTGCGCGGCCACCCTCCCGGCGCCGCCGCCCGCGGAGGTCGCGCCCGATGCCGACTGCCTGGCCGACGACGTCCTCGCCGCGCTCCAAGGGGGCGGCGGACCGCGCCTGTCCGGCCGGCCCGGCCCGGCGGCGGGCTCCGTCCCCGCAGGCTTCGAGGCGGTCCGCGCGGTGGAGTGCCGGTGGGACTTCTCCGCATCGCCGGAGGCCCTGCGGGTCCTGGAGGTCACGCACCAGGGCGACCTGCGTCAGCTCCTGCGTGCCCTGGGCCGGCCGTCCGTGCGTCCCCGTCCGGGACAGCCCTGCCCTGCGATGGCCGAGCTCGGACCGGAGCTCTTCCTCGTGGCCGCCGACGGCCGCGCGGTCCGGGTCGCCTGGCCCCACGACGAGTGCGGCTTCCGCCTCCCCGACGTGGCCCGGGAGCTCGCGGCGCTGCCGGTGACCGGCGAACGGGTGCTCGACCGCCCGCTGCGGTGAGCGCGCCCCGAGGATTCGTATGACGATTCGCCTGTTCGTGGGTACGATGCCGCGCATGACGCACAGCGCAACCGACGCCCGGACGGCATCCGGGCCCGCCGCGGGCGAGGGCAGCACGGGCACCGTCGCCCTGCACCACACCGCCGGGACGCAGGCCAGCGGCGCGGAGATCGTCGCGCAGGCCCACCACCTCACCGGCCAGGCCACGCTCGACGACGCCGGCCTCGCCCGCTACCTGCGCGGCCTGCCCGGCGTGGACAAGGTCGGCGCCGACGGCCGGGCTCAGATGCTCGGCACCCGCTCGATCAAGACCTCCGCGAAGGCCTGGGCCCTCGACGCCACGGTCCGGATGATCGACCTCACGACGCTCGAGGGCGCCGACACGCCGGGCAAGGTCGCCTCCCTGGCAGCCAAGGCCAAGAACCCCGACCCGAACGACCCGGACTGCCCGCGCGTGGCCGCCGTCTGCGTCTACGGGGACCTGGTGCCGCACGCCACGGCGGCACTGGAGGGCACCGGCATCCACGTGGCCGCCGTGGCCACGGCGTTCCCGTCCGGGCGCGCGAGCCGCGAGGTGCGGCTCCTGGACACCCGCGAGGCGGTCGCGGCCGGCGCCGACGAGATCGACATGGTCATCGACCGGGGCGCCTTCCTCTCCGGCCGGTTCTCGGCCGTGTTCGAGGACATCCTCGCCGTGCGGGAGGCCTGCGGCACCGGCCCGGACCGGGCGCACCTCAAGGTCATCCTCGAGACGGGCGAGCTCGCGACCTACGACAACGTCCGCCGCGCGTCCTGGCTCGCCATGCTCGCCGGCGCCGACTTCATCAAGACCTCCACCGGCAAGGTCGCCCCCGCCGCCACGCTGCCGGTGACGATCGTCATGCTCGAGGCGGTGCGGGACTTCCACCGCGCCACCGGCGTGCACATCGGCGTCAAGCCCGCCGGCGGGATCGCCACCGCGAAGGACGCGATGAAGTACCTCGTCGCCGTCAACGAGACCGTGGGCGAGGACTGGCTCAACCCGGACCTCTTCCGCTTCGGGGCCTCCTCGCTGCTCAACGACGTGCTCATGCAGCGCCACAAGCTGCGCACCGGCGTGTACTCCGGCCCCGACTACATCTCGGTCGGCTGATGTCCCGCGCCCACCGCGTCGCGCGCGAGCTGGAGCGCCGCGTCCTGGACGGCACGTACCCGCCGGGCTCGCAGCTGCCCACCGAGCCGGACCTGTGCGCGGAGTTCGGCGTCAGCCGGACGACGGTGCGGGCCGCCGTCGGCACCCTGCAGGACCGGGGGCTGCTGAGCCGGGAGCAGGGCCGGGGGACGTTCGTGCGGTCGGCCGACCACGTCGACCTCACGATGTTCCTCGACGCCAACCTCTCGATGACGGCGGTCATCCGGGCCGCGGGCCACGACCCCGGGACGACCGGCGTCAGCGTCGCGGACGAGGTCCCGCCCGCCCCCGTCGCGGACGCCCTCGGGCTGCCGGCCGGCTCGGCGTGCCGCGTGCTGCGCCGGATCCGGACCGCCGACGGCGTCCCCTCGTTCGAGAGTGCGGACCACCTCGCACCGCACCGCGACCTGCCGGCCGGGCCCGAGGGCTACACCGGGTCGGTCTACGAGCTGCTCAGCGCCACTTACGGGCGTCCCGTGACGACCGGGATCGCGCGGGTCGAGGCGGTGGCGCCGGAGCCGGAGACGTCGGCGCGCCTGGGGATGGCCGCAGGGCAGCCGGTCCTGCGGCTGAGCCAGGTGCACACCCTCGACGACGGCCGCCCCGTCATGTACTCCGTCATCCACCTGCGCAGCGACGTCGTCCACCTCTACGTCGAGCGCGGCCTCGACGCCGCCCCCATCGACCACGCCGGGCTCGCCACGGCGCCCGAGCCCGCCCTACCCCACAGCTGAGGACCACTGAGGACCACCATGAGCATCTTCGAGTACGCCCCCGCGCCCGAGTCGCGCGCGGTCGTCGACATCGCCTCCTCCTACGGGCTGTTCATCGACGGCGAGTTCGGCGACGCCGCCGACGGCGCCGTCCTGAAGACCCTCAACCCGGCGACGGAGGAGGTCCTGACCGAGGTCGCCGTCGGCGGCGAGAGCGACGTGGACCGCGCCGTCCGGGCCGCCCGCCGCGCCCACGACAAGGTCTGGGGGCCGATGCCCGGCTCCGAGCGGGCCAAGTACCTCTTCCGCATCGCGCGGCTCCTGGCCGAGCGGTCCCGGGAGTTCGCGGTCCTGGAGACCCTGGACAACGGCAAGCCGATCCGCGAGTCGCGCGACGTCGACGTCCCGACCGCCGCGGCGCACTTCTTCTACTACGCCGGGTGGGCCGACAAGCTCGAGCACGCGGGCCTCGGCCGCGACCCGCGCCCGCACGGTGTCGCCGCGCAGGTCATCCCGTGGAACTTCCCGCTGCTCATGCTCGCGTGGAAGGTGGCCCCGGCTCTCGCCGCCGGCAACACGGTCGTGCTCAAGCCCGCCGAGACGACGCCCCTGTCGGCGCTGCTCTTCGCGGACCTGCTGCGCCAGGCCGAGCTCCCGCCGGGCGTCGTCAACATCGTCACCGGGGCGCGGGAGACGGGGTCGTTCCTCGTCAACCACCCGGACGTCGACAAGATCGCGTTCACCGGCTCGACGCCGGTCGGCAAGCGCATCGCCCGCGAGGTCGCCGGCTCGCGCAAGAGCCTCACCCTCGAGCTCGGCGGCAAGGCGGCGAACATCATCTTCGACGACGCGCCGGTCGACCAGGCCATCGAGGGCATCGTCAACGGGATCTTCTTCAACCAGGGCCAGGTGTGCTGCGCCGGCTCGCGGCTGCTCGTCCAGGAGTCCGTCGCGCAGGAGGTGGTCGAGCGGCTCAAGGCCCGCCTGTCGACGCTGCGCGTCGGGGACCCGATGGACAAGAACACGGACGTCGGCGCCGTGAACTCCGCCCAGCAGCTCGAGCGGATCACCCGGATCACCGACACCGGCGCCGTCGAGGGCGCGACGCGCTGGAGCGCGCCCTGCGAGCTGCCGGACCGCGGCTACTGGTTCGCCCCGACGGTCTTCACCGACGTCAGCACCGCGCACACCATCGCCCGGGAGGAGATCTTCGGCCCCGTCCTGTCGGTGCTGACCTTCCGCACCCCGGCCGAGGCCGTCGCGAAGGCGAACAACACCCCCTACGGGCTCTCCGCGGGCATCTGGACCGAGAAGGGGTCGCGCATCCTGTGGATGGCCGACCAGCTCCGGGCCGGCGTGGTCTGGGCCAACACCTTCAACCGCTTCGACCCCACGAGCCCCTTCGGCGGCTACAAGGAGTCGGGCTACGGCCGCGAGGGCGGCCGCCACGGACTGGCCGCCTACCTCCAGGAGGGAGCACTGTGAGCACTCGGCTCGAGGTGCGCAAGACGTACAAGCTCTTCATCGGCGGGGCCTTCCCGCGCAGCGAGTCGGGGCGGACGTACGAGGTCCGCGACGCCAAGGGCGGCTTCCTCGCGAACGCGGCGCTGGCCTCGCGCAAGGACGCCCGCGACGCGGTCAAGGCCGCCCGGGCGGCCCAGGCCGGCTGGGCCGGCGCCACCGCGTACAACCGCGGCCAGGTCCTCTACCGCGTCGCCGAGCTGCTCGAGGGCCGCCGCGACCAGTTCGCCGCCGAGGTCGCCGCGGGCGAGGGCCTGCGGGCCAAGGAGGCCGAGGCCGTCGTCTCCGCCGCCGTGGACCGCTGGGTCTGGTACGCCGGGTGGACCGACAAGGTCGCGCAGGTCGCCGGGGCCGCGAACCCCGTCGCGGGGCCGTACTTCAACCTCTCGGTGCCGGAGCCCACGGGCGTCGTCGGCGTCGTCGCGCCGCAGCGGTCCTCGTTGCTCGGGCTCGTCAGCGTGCTGGCACCGGTGCTGGTCACCGGGAACACCGCGGTGGTGCTGAGCAGCACGGACCGGCCGCTGCCGGCCATCACGCTGTCCGAGGTGCTCGCGACGTCCGACGTCCCCAAGGGCGTCGTCAACATCCTCACCGGCCGCGTCACGGAGGTCGCGCCGCACCTGGTGGGGCACATGGACGTCAACGCGGTCGACCTGACCGGCACCGTGGGCGCCGACGGCGTCTCCTGGGCCGAGCTGGAGGCGACCGCGGCGGACACGGTCAAGCGCGTCGTCCGTCCCGGGGGCGAGAGCGAGCCGGACTGGACCGTCACGCCGGACGGCCCCCGTCGGATCCTCGCGTTCACCGAGACCAAGACCGTCTGGCACCCCAAGGGCATCTGACCGGCTCGCGCCCATCCCCGTCCGCCTCCCGCACGGCAGATTCCGCGGATCACGCCCACCCGAGGGCCGACACCGCGGAATCTGCCGGCGAGGCAGGCAGAGCGGCGCGGCGCGTCAGGCGCGGTGGCGCCCGGAGCCCTGGGGCACGTACGCCGGGCGCAGGACGTCCTCGACGAGCTCCTCGCGCTCGTCGTGGTGCACGAAGGCGCTCCAGGCGGCGGTGAGCGCGGCGTCGCGCAGCTCGTCCAGCCCCCAGCCCGCGTGCTCGACGAGCTCGGCGTACTCGCGCGTCATCGAGGTGCGCGACATGAGCCGGTTGTCGGTGTTGATCGTCACCGCGAAGCCGAGCCGCGCCAGGGGCGTGATCGGGTGCTCGGCGATCGACGGCGCCGCGCCCGTCTGGACGTTCGAGGTCGGGCACACCTCCAGCGGGACCTGCTGGTCCCGCACCCAGTGCGCCAGGTGGCCCAGGCGCGCGCCGGCGAGGCCCCACGGGTCCTGCGCGGTGCGTTCGCCGAGGCGCACGTCCTCCAGGACGCGGACGCCGTGCCCCAGGCGCGTGGCGCCGGCCAGGTGGACGGCCTCCGCGATCGAGTCCACGCCGGCGCCCTCCCCCGCGTGCACCGTGGTCGGGAAGCTCGCATAGCGCACGGTCCGGAACGCCGCCGCGTGGCGCGCCACCGGGTGCCCCGCCTCGGGCCCGGCGAGGTCCAGCGCGACGACCCCGGCGTCCCGGTTCGCCAGGGCCAGCCGCGCCACCGCCGTGCTCTGGTCGGACTGCCGCATCGCCGTGAGGACCTGCACCACCCGGATGCGGCCGCCGGCCGCGGCCACCTCGGCCGTCCCCTCCTCCAGGCCCGCGCGGACGGCGTCGACGACCTCCTGCGGCTCCAGGCCGCCCGCCACGTGCAGCTCGGGGGCGTACCGCTGCTCGGCGTGCACGACGCCGTCGGCCGCGAGGTCCAGCACGGCCTCCCGCGCCACCCGGCGCAGCGACCCGGCGGTCTGCGTCACGGCGACGGTGTGCCGGAACGTCTCCAGGTACCTCTCGAGAGAGCCGGACGTCGCGGCCTCGGCGAACCAGTCGGCGAGCCCGGCCTCGTCGGAGGCAGGCAGCTCGTGGCCGACGGCGTCGGCGAGGTCGAGGACCGTCGACGGCCGCAGACCGCCGTCGAGGTGGTCGTGCAGCAGCACCTTCGGCAGAGCGGTGAGCATCTCGGTCGTCAGCGGCTGCTGTGCGGTCATGGTGCCCACGCTAGTGGGACGGGACGGATCCCCCGCACCGGCCCGGGCCCGTGCGGTCCGGCGGCCCGCTGATCACGCCCGGTAGGACTCCTGCTCGTCCTCGGGCACCTCGATCGCCTGCTCGAGGACGTCCGCCTCCGACGCCTCCCGCTCACCGACGCCCTCCGGGGCGGCCCCGTCCGCGTCGCCGTCGGCGTCCTGCGCCTGCTCCCAGGCGTCCGCCTCCGGCGCGTCCTCGGGCAGGGTCGGGGGCCGGTGCCCGGTCAGCTCGTCCCGCAGCGCGTCGACGTCGACCGGCTCGCCCTCGTCGCGCAGGTCCGGCTTCGGGGCACGCGGCTGGTCGGCGGCCTCGACGGGCGCGGTCGTGCGGCTGGGGTCCTGCGGCTCAGAGCTGTCCGGCGGGACCAGACCCGCGTCGGCCCACGTGCTGTCACCGGGTGTCGTGCTCATCGCTTCGCCTCTCACTCGGGACGGTCGGTCGGCACCATCCTTGCCCGGCGACCGCCCACCCGCCAGAGCACGAGGGCCCATCACGATCATCGCGGGTGACCCCAGCGCGGGCGCTCACGCCGGGACGGGTGCGACGACCCACACCAGGTGACGCCAGCCGCCCAGCGCGGGCAGCGGACGGTCACCGGCGCCGAGATCGTCCAGCCCCGCGCGGACGACCGCGCCCCGGCTCGGCTCGAAGAGGTCCAGTCCGCGGTCGTCGCCGCCCACCGCCAGCACGACGTGGCGCGGGACGGCCGCGGTGAGCCCCTGGGCGGTGTCCCCGCCGGTGAAGAGCGGGACCGGCACCCCGGCGTGCACCCAGGCCCGGACGAGGGCCAGCTCCGCGTCCAGGCCGGCACGGCCGGTGTCGTCGAGCGGGCGGTGCGTCCACCGGACCCCCGGGAACCGGGCGACCCGCGCGGCGCCCCACGGCGGGGTCCCGAGGGCGCCGGGCCACGGCAGGCCGAGCAGCGCCCCGGCGGAGGTCCGGCGCGTGACCACGCGGTGCACCGCCCGGAACCGCGCCACGGCGGGCGCGTCGGCGAGCGCCTCGAGCGCCGACGACGGCGCGCCGGCCAGCTCCGGCGGGAGCGCCGGCCCGAGCAGCCGCCCCGTGGCGAGCCAGTGCTCGAGCCGCGGGTCACCGAGCGCGGCCAGCAGCGTCAGCACCGCCGAGCCGCACGTCGTGCCGTCCTGCTGGCGGGCGTCGGGGGCGAGCCGGCGGGCGCGCTCCGCCAGTCCGGACGCGCCGTCGGGCCCGGGGCCGGCCGGCCCCTGGTGAGCCGACGGCCCGGCACCGCCCCAGCCGAGGCGACGCAGGGCCGTCGAGAGCTGCAACCCGCCGGCCTCAGCCCTCGGCGATCCGGTCGATGACGAGCGGCCGCTCCGGCGGCCGCGACCCCTCCGGCGCGACCGTGACGGCGTCGACGAGCGCCTCCCGGGCCCGCTCGAACCGCTCCGGCGTGTCCGTGTGGAGGGTCATGAGGACCTCCCC
>JACIXM010000154.1 GCA_014360395.1 Actinotalea sp. | reverse complement strand
ATCTCGGCCGCCGTCGCCACGGTCCTGCCCGGGTGGACCGTCGACCCGCCGTACCCGGGCCGCGCGTAGGTCACCACCCGTGCGCCCCGCGCCTGCGCGAGCGCGGTGACGGGCGCCAGGAGACGGCCGGTGTGCGGCGTGCCGTGGTGCCACAGGACGACGGGGCCGCCGCGCCCGGTCGCCGGCACGGCGAACACCTGCAGCACCCGTCCGCCGTGGACCGGGACGACCACCTCGTCGACCATCGGCGCAGCGTAGCCGCCCGTTCAGGCGAGCACCTGCGTCGGAGCGGGCCGCTCGAGCCCGTCGACCAGGGCCAGCTGGCGGCGCGTCCACCAGCGCAGGCCCATCACGCCGCGCCGGTCCAGCCGGTCGCACGCCCAGTCCCAGTGCGCCGAGCACCAGTCCCCCGGCGCGAGCGTCGGCGCCAGGCCGTGCCCGTCGAGCCGGGTGACGACGCGCTCGACGGTCTCGGGCCCCTCGGTGAGGTGCTGCCCGTCCCACTGCAGCGGCCGGGTGCGCAGGAGCGCGTGCCCGTCGGCGACCTCGAGCACCTGGCCGCACCGGATGCGGCACCGGTCCAGGACCCGCAGCGCCTGGTCCCGCGCGCCCGAGCGCAGCAGCCCGACCCACGGGTACACGGCCAGCACGTGGAAGCTGTGGTGCGGGACGGCTCCCCCGACGACGCCGCCCGCGATCCCGGCCCACGCCGCCCGGCCGCGGTCGGCGAACCGGTCTTCCAGGCATGCGCCGAGCGCCGCCGGGCTCACGGACCGCAGCAGGTGGTTGCCCACCCAGTAGGCCTCGACGACCCGGCGGTCCAGCGGATCCGCGAGCCCGTTGGCGTGCGCGATCAGCTCGAGGTACGGCCACGCGCCCTCGAACCCACGGGCCTGACGGCGCAGGCCGCCGTCGTCGGCCGCACCCGCCCCTGCGGCGCTCGCGCGCTCGAGCAGCTCGCGCGAGGCGTCCGGCCCGCAGTAGCCCAGCTCGTTGGGCGGGTAGGCGTAGCGCGCGAACAGGAGCGGGCCGCCGCCGGGCTCGCCGGCGACGCGCTGCTCGCGCAGCCTGCTCACGTCGCCGCGGCCACCGCCGGCAGCGCGGGACGCACCCACATCTGCCGCGCGACCAGGGCGGCCCCCGCGACGAGCATGAGCAGCCACACCGCCTGGGGGGCGAGCGGCGCGCCGTCGACCACCGCGGCCAGCAGGGCCGTGATCGGGGCGGCGAGGACGAGCACCGCGGTGACGTCCACCGCCTGGGCGCGGGCGAGCGCGGCGAACCAGGTGGCGACGTAGCCGGCGAGGATCACGCCGGTCAGCAGCACCCAGCCCCACCCGGTGGCGTCCACGGCCCCGAGCCCCGCCAGGTGACCCTGGGTGGCGGACCACCCCACGAGCACGACCGAGCCCCCGGCCATGCGCGCCACACCGAGGGTCCAGGAGGACAGCCCGGCGAGCAGGCGCTTGGCGAGCACCACCTCGACAGCCCACAGCAGGGTGGCGCCGAGGATCATCAGCTCGCCGGAGGCCAGGGCGCGGGGGACCCCGCCCACGAGGCCCACCTGCGCGACGACGAGGAGGAGCACCGCCAGACCGTGCCACGCGGTCAGCCGCTCCCCCAGGAGGGGGACGGCCAGCAGGGCCACCCACACCAGCAGCGTCTTGTGGATCACGGCCGACTGGGCCGACGACGCCCGCGCGAGTCCCTCGAAGAAGAGGACGAACGGCACGCTGCCGCCGACGACCGCCACGACCGCCAGGCCGGCCCACTGCCGCCGGCTGGTCGGTCGGGTCAGCCGGGCGCCGGCCCTGGAGCCCAGGCCGACGGCGGCGAGGAGCACCAGGGCGGCGACGAGGTTCTTGGCCGTCGTGTACGCGGTGGCGTCGCCGAACGCCCGGACACCGAAGCCGTTGAGGAAGACGGCGACGCCGCTGATGGCGGCGGTGGTCAGGGCCAGGAGCAGGCCGGTGCGGCGGGTGCTGGTCATGTCGGGCCTCCTGTCGGTGTCACCGCGGGGACGTCGGTCCGGCGGGTCGGGTCGTGCAGGGGTGCGTGCAGGGCGTCGCGCGGGGGTTCGTCCATGCCGCCGCGCAGGGCGAGGGCGGCGCGGGCCTCGGGGTCGGTGAGGCGCCGCAGCGCGAAGCCGGAGTGCACCAGCAGCCAGTCCCCCGCCTCGACGGGGCCGTCGAGGGTGAGCACGGAGACGCGGGCGCGACGGGTCCCCTCCGTCTCCACGACGCGGTCGGGCAGCGTCCGGACGACGCGCGCCACCTCACCGAGGCACACCGGAGGCCTCCTCGGCGGGCGCGAGCACGCGGGCCACGGCACACGCAGCCGGACGGACGGCGCGGACGACGGCGGGGCTCAGCGCCGCGCCGGGTTCGAAGGACGCGCCCTCGACCCCGACGAGCACGAGCCGAGACGGCAGCCGGCGCAGGGCGCGGGCCAGCTCGACCGCCGCCGCCACCCCGAAGGCGTGCGTCCCCCCACGCCCGGTGCGCGCCCAGGCGCGGTCGGCGAGGACGCCGGCCGTCGCGTCGAGCTCATGGACGGTGCCCGGCGCGGCCCCCGAGCGGACGGCGTCGACGACGACGACGCGATCGGCGCCCGCCCAGAGCTCCACCAGGCACGTCGGGTCCTCGTGGGTGAGGACCCGGACGTCCGCCAGGCGCAGCGCCCCGACCTCGGCGGCGACGACCGGGCCCACGCCGTCGTCACCCCGGTCCGGGCTGCCCAGCCCGATGACCAGCGCGCTCACGACCGCTCCACGGTGAGGTCGAGGAAGTGCGTGGCGCAGGAGATGCACGGGTCGTAGTTGCGGATGGCGTGCTCGCACCGGTGGCCCAGGTCGTGGTCGGAGAGGTCGACCCAGCGCTCGGCCATGACACGCAGGTCGGCCTCGATGCTGGGCTGGTTCTGCGACGTCGGCGGCACGATCTGCGCGTCGGTGATGATGCCCGCGTCGTCGAGGACGTACCGGTGGAACAGGACCCCGCGCGGGGCCTCGGTGGCACCGAACCCCTCGCCCGCCCGCGCCGGGACGGGCACGGACGGCGCCGCGCCGTCGGCCCACCCGTCGACGATCCGCAGCGCCTCCTCGATCGCGTACACCAGCTCCACGGCCCGCACGATGATCGAGCGGAACGGGTTGCGGCACGTCGTGGCCAGGCCCGCCTCGCGCGCGAGGTCCTGGGCCAGCGGGGAGAGACGGTCGTGGTTGAGCGTGTACCGGGCGAGCGGCCCGACGACGTAGGGGCTGTCCTGCCCGTCGAGGCGCGCGTGGAGGGCGTTCGAGTGCGCGACGTGGACCTCGGTGATGTGCTCGGTGAAGGCGCGCACCGGCCAGGCGGCCCCGGCGGAGGTGACGACGTCGCCCCCCTCGATCGGGTAGCCCGCCTCCGGCCGCAGCGCGAGGTACGTCCACGGCTGGTCCCACTCGGGGAAGGCGAACGTCGAGACGAGGCGCACGGTCGCCACGGCGTCCTCCAGCGCGCGGGCCAGCGCCGGGCGCAGGGCGCGCAGCTCGACGACCGTCGGCATCCGGTAGAAGCCGCCCACCCTGACGTTGACCGGGTGCACCGAGCGCCCCCCGACGACGGTCATGAGGTCGTTGCCGACCTTCTTGATCCGCAGGCCACGCTCGACGACCTGCGGGTGGTCCGCCGCCATCTCGATGGCGCCGTCGTAGCCGAGGAAGTCCGGGGCGTGCAGGAGGAAGACGTGCAGCGCGTGGCTCTCGATCCACTCCCCGCAGTACAGGAGCCGGCGCATCGTGCGGATGGCGTCCGTGACCGCGACGCCGCACGCGTCCTCGATCGCCAGGCACGAGCTGAACTGGTAGGCGACCGGGCAGATCCCGCAGATGCGCGCGGTGATGTCCGGCGGCTCGGTCCACGCCCGTCCGCGCAGGAAGCCCTCGTAGAACCGCGGCGGCTCGTAGATGCGCAGCTGGACGTCGGTGACGCGCCCGTCGCGGATCGCGACGTGCATGCCGCCCTCGCCCTCGACCCGGGCGAGCGTGCCGACCTGGAGCACCTGGCCGCCGTCGCTGAGCTTGTGCGTCATGAGGACACCTCCCCCTCGTGCCGCTCGCTCTCGCGGCGGAACGGCTCGGACGCCGCGTTGAACGTGCGGTAGACCCGCATGACCTCGTCCGGGGCCATCCCCGCCGCGAGCAGCCGGTCGGCGAGCGCCGAGGTGTTCGGGGAGTCCTGCGGGCCGAAGCAGCCGTAGCAGCCGCGGGCGAACGCCGGGCACAGCGCGCCGCAGCCGGCCTGGGTGACCGGGCCCAGGCACGGGGTGCCGTGGGCGACCGTCACGCAGACGGCGCCGCGCCTCTTGCACTCCACGCACACGCTGTAGGTCGGGATGCGGGGTCGACGTCGCTGCAGGTACGCGGCGAGCACCTCGAGGAGCTGGTTCTTGTCGACCGGGCAGCCACGCAGCTCGAAGTCGACGGTGACGTGCGCGGAGATCGGCGTGGAGCGGTCGAGCGTCGACAGGTACTCGGGGTGGGCGTAGACGACCGACCGGAACTCGGCGACGTCGGCGAAGTTGCGCAGGGCCTGGATCCCACCGGTGGTCGCGCAGGCGCCGATGGTCACCAGGTGCCGGGACATCGCACGGATCTGCCCGATGCGCTCGACCTCCTCCGGGGTCGTGACCGAGCCCTCGACGAGGGACAGGTCGTACGGGCCGTCGACGACGGCGCGCGTCGCCTCCGGGAAGTACGCGATGCGGACCGCGCCCGCGAGCGCCATGAGCTCGTCCTCGCAGTTGAGGAGGGTGAGCTGGCAGCCGTCGCAGGAGGCGAACTTCCACACGGCGAGGGTCGGGCGCGTGGCGCGGGCGGGCGGCACGTGCGGGACGGGCAGCAGCGGGGTCGTGGTCATCACAGCTCCCGGCAGGTCAGCAGCGGGGCGAGACGGTCGTAGCTGAGCACCGGGCCGTCCACGCAGACGAAGAGCTCGCGCAGCTGGCAGTGGCCGCACAGCCCGATCCCGCACTTCATGCTGCGCTCCATGGACAGCCGCACGCGGTCGGCGGGCACGCCGCGGTCCACCAGGGCCTGGGCGACGTACCGCATCATCACCTCGGGTCCGCAGACGAGGGCGAGGGTGTGCCGCGCGTCGAAGCCGGCGCGCGGGACGAGCTGGGTGACGAGGCCGACCTTGCCGCGCCACGCGTGCTGGCCGTTGTCGACGGTGACGTCGACGGCGACGCCGAGGTCGCGCGCCCAGGTCCGCAGCTCCTCGCCGAAGAGGATGTCCTCCGGGGTGCGCGCGCCGTAGAGCAGGACCACGCGGCCGTAGCGATCGCGGTGCGCGAGGAGCTCGAGCAGCGCGGGCCGCAGCGGCGCCAGGCCGATGCCGCCCGCCACGAGGACGACGTCGCCGCCCTGCCCGTCGGTCACGTCCCAGGTGGTGCCGAACGGGCCGCGGACGCCGAGCACCTCGCCCTCCCGCGCGGACACCAGCGCGTGCGTCACCGCGCCGACGTCGCGGATCGTGTGCTCCAGCGGACCGGGACGGGTCGGGTCGCCGCTGATGGAGATCGGCACCTCGCCGACGCCGAACGCGTCGAGCATGGTGAACTGCCCGGCGCGGTAGCGCAGCGGTGCCCCGCCGACGGGCTCGAGCTCGAGCGTCCAGGTGTCCCGGGTCTCCTGACGCAACCGCTCCACACGGTACGGGACGGGTCGCATGGGGTCCGGCGGGGCGGACGGCCGGCCCTCGAGGACGCTGGTCATCGCCGGGCTCCTTCCCCTGTCGTGACGAGCGGGGTCGCCGCCCGCAGGGCCGCGGCCTCGGCGGTGATGTCGATCGCCGCCGGGCACCACGTGATGCAGCGCCCGCAGCCGACGCAGCCGAGCATGCCGAACTGGTCCTGCCAGGCGGCCAGCTTGTGGGTGATCCACTGCCGGTAGCGCGAGCGTGTCTCGCCCCGCAGGCTCCCGCCGTGGATGTAGGCGAAGTCCTTCGAGAAGCACGAGTCCCAGACGCGGTGCCGCTCGGCGACGTCGCCGGTGAGGTCCGCCACGTCCTCCACCGACGTGCAGAAGCACGTCGGGCACACGAGGGTGCAGCTCGTGCAGGCGAGGCAGCGGGAGGCGACGTCGTCCCAGTGCGGGCTCTCGGCCGCGGCGTACAGGACGTCCCGCAGCCCCTCGGTCTCCAGCACGCGCCCCATGCGCCCGGTGGCGCGCACGACGACGTCGTCGGCGGCGGCGAGGTCACCCGGCCCGGCAGGCGCCGCGGGGACCTCGGCGAGGACCTCTGCACCCCGCACGCTGCCGACCTCGACCAGGAAGCGGTGGACCGGCTCGAGCAGCTCGGTGAGGAGGAGGTCGAAGCCGGCGCCCGGTCGCGGACCGGTGCCCGTCGAGGCGCAGAAGCACGTGCCGGCGGGGTCGCCGCAGGTCACGGCGACGACGAACGTCCCGGCCCGCCGCTGCGCGTAGTGCGCGTCGGAGAACCGGCGCCGCAGGAGCACCTCGTCGTGGATGTCCACGGCCGCAAGATCGCAGGAGCGGGCGCCGAGCAGGGCGACCGGCGCGGCGTCGTCGTCGTCCGACGCGTCCAGCCGGAAGCCGTCCTCCGAGCGGCGCGCGCGCCACAGCAGCTGGTCGGCCGGGAAGAGCACGGGCTTGGCGCCCTGCACGGCGGCGGCGTGACCGAAGAACGCGTCGTCGTCGCGGGGTACCAGGCGGTAGTGCGCAGCGTCCTGCTCGTCGCGCAGTCCCCGGGGCAGGTCGGCCACGCCCGCCACGGGCGCGACCACCACCGCGCCGTCGCGGACCGTCGGGCCCATGACGGTGTACCCCCGGGACGCCAGCACCTCGATGAGCAGCTGGAGACCGTCGACGTCGATGACCTGTGCGTGCCTGTCCATGGCCGCCTCCCAGGCACCACCGAACCGGGCGCCGTGCCCCGGCGCCAGGGACCAAGGGCACGCAGGCCGTTCGACCCAGCCCCGCGCGACCCGCAGGAGGACGATGGGGATGACCCAGGAGGTGGACGATGACCACCCGGATGCAGGACCCCCTCACCCTGGACCGGACCGTGATCGGGACCGCCGGCGTGGTCCTCGGCGCCCTCGCCCTCGCCGCCGTCGCGTGGATCGCGTTCCTGACCTTCGGCACGGCCGACGTGCCGCAGTGGTTGCGGGTCGCCGGGTCGGCCTTCCTCCCGCTCGGGCTCGCCGGTGCCGTCGGTGCCGGCCTGATCGCCCCACCGGGACCCGCCCGGCGCCGGGCGTGGTTGGGCATGGCGCTGGCCGCGGTGGCTGCGCTGACGCTCGTCGTGATGCTCGTCGCCGTCGGCGGCTGAGGGCCGGCGGGCCCTCGCTACGATCGTCGCAGGCGCCGGTCGGCACGTGGCCGACCCGCCGCCGGGCGACCGGCGTGGGCCGGAGGGCGGAAGGATGCGCGAGACGACCAGCGAACCGACCCGGGTCGCCGTGCCCGCACCCGTGCGGCACCGCCCCTGGTCGACGCTCCTCCTCGCGATCTGCGTGGTGCAGCTGGCCACGGTGGTGGCCGGGGGCACCGTCCTCATGATGGTCCGGGACGCCCCGTTCGAGACGGCCACCGCGGCGGCGATGGTCGCCGCGGCGGTGCCCGCCGGCCTCGCCGTCTGGATCGTCGTCGGACGGCGGCGGGCTGACGTCGGCCGTCCGCGCACCCTGCGGGACGCCGCCCTGGCCGGGGCCGTCCTGGCGGTGGTCGCCGCCGTCGTCGAGCTCGTCTCGCTCGCCGGCGTCCTGGCCGGGGTGACGACGCTGGAGTCCGCCTTCGGCCTCGCCACCCTGGTGCTGACCGTGGCCGTGGCCGGGCTGGCGGCGCGGACGGCAGCAGCCGCGGTCTGACCTCCGGGACGCCTCTCCCGTGCGGACGGGGTGGGACGCTACTGTCCGATCATGCCGGGGGCGATGCGGCGGGCCGAGAGCTGGTGGAGCGGTGCGCTGAACCTCCTCGCCGTCCTGCTCCTGTACTTCGCGGTCCCGCTCGACGCGTCCCGCCCCACCCGGGACCTGGCGCTCGGCATCGGGCTCACCGTCCTGGCCGTCGGGGGCGTCGGCGCGGTCACACGCCGCGAGGTGCGGCGGGTCCGCACCGGCGGCGAGGGCGTGCTGACCCCGCTGCGGCTCGTGCTGCTCGCGCAGGTCGTGCTCGTCGTCTTCGCCTTCGCCTACTACGTGCTCGCGACGGTCGTCGAGGGCGAGATCACCGGGATCACCACGCGCATCGATGCGCTGTACTTCTCGGCCACGACGATGACCACGGTCGGCTACGGGGACGTCCACGCGACCGGTCAGGCAGCCAGGGTGCTGGTCACGACGCAGCTCCTCTTCGACATCGTCTTCCTCGGGGCCCTCGCCGCGCTCTTCTCGCGCCGGCTCGCACGACCGGTGGCGCCGTGAGCGCACCGGCGTGGTCGTGGCCGCCGCGGCGCGCCCTGGCGCTCGCCGGGGCCCTCGTCGCACCGCTGCTGGCCGTCGCCGCGGTCGCGAACGCGCTCGACGGCCCCGTCGCCGCCCTCGGCGTCGTGCTCGGCTTCCTCGCCGGGCTGGTGCCGGCCGTCGCCCGGACGGGTGCCGGCGTCGTCGTCGGCGCAGCGGCCGCGACGGCTGCGGCCGGCGCCGTGGGGCTCGCGGTGAGCGGGTCGGCCGTCGGCACGGCCCTCGCGGTGGCCGCGTCGGCGCTCCTCGCCGCGCCCCTCAACCGCCGGGTGGCGGGGGCCGGCGCGCTCCTGCCGGTCCTGGTGGCGCTGAGCGCCTCGGTCGGCCTGGAGGACCGGCCGCTCGCCCTCGCGTCCTGGTTGCTCGTGGGCTTCGGCATCGTCGCGGTGCTGGCGCGGCTCCTGCCCGCCCGTGCGTCCCTCCCGGGCGCGCCGGCCGGGATGGCCTGGCGCCACGCCGCGGCGACGGCGCTCGCGGCAGGCGCCGCGGCCTTCGTCGTCGTGGAGCTCGAGGTGAGCCACGGCTACTGGATGGTCCTGGCGATCGCCTCGATCCTGCGGCCCGTCCCCGGCGAGACGGGTCACCTGGCCGTGGAGCGCGTCCTCGGCACCCTCGTCGGGATCGTCGCCGGCGTCGTCGGCGTCCTGGTCCTGCCGACACCGCTCGCCCTGGTCACGGCCCTCGTCCTGCTGCTGCTGACCGTCGGATGGGCCGTGGTGAAGGAGCAGCGGCTCCTCGCCGCCGCCTCGACCGCACTCGTCGTCCTGCTCTCCTCCGGCGGGCTCGCCGGTGAGAGCGTCGTCGTCGCGGTCGACCGGCTGCTGCTCACCGTCGCCGGGGCCGCCGTGGCGCTCCTGGCGGCGTGGCTCCTGCACCGCACCGAGCGCGCGCCCGGGCGGACGGACGTGCCGGCCGGGTCGACCTGAGGCCCGGCTGCCCCGACCTGGTGATCCCCTCCCCCGGACGCGGCCGAACGCCACGGTCCAGCCCGACGAGGGTCGTCAGTGGTCCTCGGCCGCCGCGCGCTCCCGCAGACGCTGCTCCTGCGCGCGGACGTCCTTGAAGGTGCGGCGCTCGCGCAGCAGCCAGTCGGGCGGGTCGGCCTGCAGGGCCTCGATCTCCGCCGTGGTCAGCGGCTGGGTGATCCCGGCGCGGGCGAGGCCGCTCGTCGACACGCGCAGCCGCGCCGCCACGACCTGCCGCGGGTGCGGGCCGTTCTTCCGCAGCTCCACCAGCCAGGCCGGCGGGTCCTGCTGCAGCGCCGCGAGCTCCTCGCGCGTGGGGGTCGAGCGCTGGAACTCCTCCGGCGCGGCCGGCAGGTAGATCTCCAGCTTCGCCGCCGCGGTCGCGGCCTTCATGGACTGGGACTGGCGCTGTCGGCGGGGCTGCGCGGGGGTGTCGGTCACCGCGCCAGGATACGGGCGGTGCGCGCGCGGGCCTGGTCCGGCCCGGTCCGCCGGTAGCGTGGGTACCGCCCGGCCGGACGCGCCAGGGGGAGGTGGGATGGACCACGAGCACGCCCCGGCCCAGCCGGACGACGACGGCCCCGCGGCGCACCCGGTGCTCCGGCTCCTCCTCGTCCCCGGCACGACGCCCGGGCGCTGGGTCCGCACGTGGGAGGAGCGCCGACCCGGCACCCCGCTGGAGCTCGTGCACGCCACCGTGCACGACCAGCTCGCCGCGCTGCGGGAGGGTCGCGCCGACGTCGGCCTGGTGCGCCTGGCGGAGCGGCCGCCGGACCTCAGCGCCATCCCCCTGTACACCGAGGCGAGCGTCGTCGTCGTGCCGAAGGACCACCTGGTGACGGCCGCGGAGGAGGTGACGGGCGCCGACCTCGCCGAGGAGACGCTCCTCGTCCCCGCGGACGACGTCCTGGGCTGGGCCGACCCGCCGGGTGAGCCGAGCCTCCTGCCCCCGCCGGCGACCACCGAGGAGGCCGTCGAGCTCGTCGCAGCGGGCGCCGGCGTGCTCGTCGTGCCGCAGTCCCTCGCCCGGCTGCACCACCGCAAGGACCTGGCCTACCGCCCCGTGACCGACGCCCCGACCTCCACGGTCCACCTGGCCTGGCCGTCGGAGCGAACGACCCCCGACGTCGAGACGTTCGTCGGGATCGTGCGCGGCCGGACGGCCAACAGCTCCCGCGAGCCCGCCCCCGCGGGCGACGCGGGGCCCGCCCGCGAACGCCCCGCACGGAGCGTGGGCCGGGGCACCGGGTCGGGCGGCGCCGCGTCCCCCCGGCGGACCGGCGGGCGTCGCCCTCCGCCGCAGCGGGGGCGTCGGGGCGCGCGATGAC
>JACIXM010000153.1 GCA_014360395.1 Actinotalea sp. | reverse complement strand
CGTGGGAGACCGCGCTGGACCGGATCCTGCTGGGCGCGGCGTTGGCCGAGGAGGAGCAGCGGTACGTCGGCTCGGCGCTGCCGCTGGACGACGTCGACTCCACCGACGTGGACCTGGCGGGGCGACTCGCCGAGCTGCTCGACCGGCTCACGACGGTCCTGGGAGACCTCAGCGGCACCCACCCGGCCGCCCACTGGTTCGACACCCTCGACCGCGCGCTCGACCTGCTGGGCGACGTCGCACCGGCGGACGCCTGGCAGGCCGTCCAGGCCCGGTCCGTCCTGGACGAGGCGCGCCGCTCCGCGCAGGAGCACGCCGCCGTCGCACTCGGCCTGGGCGACGTGCGGGCGCTGCTGGCCCGGCGACTGCAAGGGCGCCCCACCCGCACCGGCTTCCGCACCGGTGCCCTGACCGTCTGCTCGATGGAACCCATGCGCGCGGTCCCGCACCGGGTCGTGTGCCTCCTCGGCCTGGACGACGGCGCCTTCCCGCGGGGCGCCGGCGCCGACGGGGACGACGTGCTGCTGCGGGACCCCCTCGTCGGCGAGCGGGACCGGCGCGCGGAGGACCGGCAGCTGTTCCTCGACGCCGTCACCGCCGCCGGGGAGCACCTCGTCGTCCTGTACGCCGGCGCCGATGAGCGCACCGGGGCGGCCCGCGCGCCGGCCGTCCCCGTCGGCGAGCTGCTCGACGCGCTGGACCTCGCAGCCGCGGCGCCGGACGGGCGGCGGGTGCGCGACCACGTCGTGGTGCGGCACCCGCTGCAGACCGTCGACGAGCGGAACTTCGCCGCGGGGGCCCTCGGCGCGCCCGGTCCGTTCAGCTTCGACGCCCTCACCCACGCCGCCGCGCTCACCGCCCGAGCCGGAGACCCCCCGCCGCGCCCCTTCCTCCCCGCCCCCCTGCCCCCCGCCGACGACGGCGCCCCGGTCGACCTCGAGGAGCTCGTCCGCACCCTGGAGCACCCCGTGCGCGCGTTCGTCCGCCGGCGCCTCGGCGTGACCCTGCCCGGGGAGGTCGAGGAGGTCGAGGACCGGGTCCCCCTCGAGCTCGACGGCCTGGAGCGGTGGCAGATCGGCGACCGGCTGCTCAGCGCGGCGCTCGACGGCGTCGAGCTCCGCCGCGCGCTCCAGGCGGAGGCCCGCCGCGGTGCGGCCCCCCCGCACTGGCTCGGCGGCGCCGTCCTGACCGAGGTCGCCGGTCAGGTCGAGCCGATCGTCGAGGCCGCGAGCACGCACCTGAACGCGCCCGCCCGCACGATCGACCTCACCGTCGCCCTCGCGGACGGGCGCGAGCTCACGGGCACCGTCACGGGCGTGCGGGGCGACGTCCTCGTGCGGACCGTGTTCTCCCGGCTCGCCGCCAAGCACCGGCTCCGCGCCTGGGTGCAGCTCCTCGCCCTCGCCGCCGCCCGGCCGGGGACGACCTGGACGGCAGTGACGACCGGCCGGGGACCCGGCTCCTCCGCACGGGCCGCGGTCTCGGTGCTCACCGCC
>JACIXM010000152.1 GCA_014360395.1 Actinotalea sp. | reverse complement strand
TGGAGTCGACGTCGTCCAGCGGCAGCGCCGAGCCGACGTACCGCTGCTCCTCCTCGGCCATCGCCGCGCCGAGCAGGATCCGGTCCAGCGCGGTCTCCCACGTCCCCTGGGCGATGTCGCCGACCCCGAAGCGCGCGCGGCGCTCGCGGTCCTCGCCCCACCGGGCACCGGACTCGGCGGCCCACGAGCGCAGGCGGTCCAGCTCGTCGTCGTCCAGGTCGAACCGGCGGCGCACCGGCGCGCTGCCGGCCAGGTCGAGCACCTGCGAGGCGGTGACGCGGTCGTCCGCGAGCTCCAGCAGCCGGCTGACCAGCGACAGGAGCGGGTTCGTCTGGCGCAGCGACCGGTCCGCGAGGCGGATCCGCAGCGACCGGCCGGGGTGCACCCAGGCGGCCTCGCCGTCGTCGGCGGGCAGGTCGGACGGCGCCACGCCGAACGTCGCGGAGACCAGCGGGGCGAACGCCTCGACGTCGGGGCACAGGACGACGACGTCGCGGGGCTCGAGGGTGGGGTCGGCGGCGAAGATCGCGAGCAGGACCTCGCGCAGCACCTCGACCTGGCGGGCCCGGCCGTGGCACGCGTGCACCTGGACGGAGCGGTCGCCGGGGGCCAGGGGGGCGGCCGGGGCGTCGGGGTCGTCGCGCCGCAGGCGCTCCTGCAGCGCGCCCAGCAGGGTGGGCGGGGTCGCCGGGGCGGGGTGGTGGGTGCTGGTGGCGCCCAGGGCCGTGGTCCGGACCTGGAGCTCGGTGGAGTCGCGCGCCATCGAGGCGAGGAGGGGGTGCGCGGCCGCGCGCGGCAGGTCGGACCGTCGGCGCAGCGCCCGGGAGCCAGGGGCGGCCGACACCCGCTCCCACAGCGCGGGGGAGGGGTGCGGCAGCCACAGGTGCACGTCGCGGTGCTCGGCGAGGGCGGCCAGGACCGCGAGGTGGTGCTCGGCCAGGCGGGTCGCGCCGAAGACGGACAGCCTTCCGGGCAGGTCCACGGTCCCCGGCCGCTCGCGCAGCACCCGCACCGCCTCCTCGAGCGTCTCGGCCGGGCCGGGCACGCCGACGGCGGCGCGGACGTGCCGCCACAACCGGGCCTGCCAGGCGAGGTCCCCCGGGACCGGCGACCCCGCGCCGTCGTCGTCGGTGCCCGCCGCCCAGGCGCGCAGCATCGCGGGGCGCTGTGTCGCGTACGCGGTGAACAGGTGGGCGACGTGCTGCGCCACCTGCAGCCGCCGGGCCTGGCGGACGGTGTCCGGCCCCGCCGTCCCGGTCGCGGCCGTCCCGGTCGCCGCGGTGCCGGTCGCCGCCGTTCGGGTCGGCCCCGCGCCGACGAACCGGCCGAGCGGGCGGCACCACGCCTCGCCGGCGCACGCGTCGATGGCCTCCAGCACGTGCCAGGTCAGGCGGTCGGCCCGCCACGGGTCGTCGTCGGGGTCGGTGCCGAGCGTCCGGGCCAGGACCTCGGCCACGACGCGGGAGGGGGAGTCGAACGCGACGTTCGCGCAGATGCCCGCCTCGTCGTCGGACGCGCCGAGGTGGTGCGACAGGCGCTGGGCGAGCCACCGCTCGACGCCCCGGGTGGGGACGGCGACGACCTCGCGGGCGAAGGGGTCCGCGGCCGGGTCCGTCAGCACGGCCGCGAGGGGCGGCACCAGCGCGTCCGCGCGCTCGGAGCGATGCACCTGCAGCACCCGCCACCCCCTGTCGTCGGGCCCGTCGGGCGAGCCGTCATCGGTCGGGAGCCACCCTAGGGTCCGCCACCGACACGACCACGGCGGCGCTCCTACTCCCCCGTCTGCCCGTCCACCGACTCCCGCAGCAGGTCGGCGTGCCCGCAGTGCCGGGCGTACTCCTCGACCAGGTGGACGAGCACCCAGCGCAGGGTGGGCGTGGCGCCGTCGGGCGACGACCGGCGGACCGCCTGGTCGACGCCCCCGTCGGCGAGCGCCCGGGCGACCAGGTCGCGCGAGCGGGCGACCGCGCCGCGCCACAGCGCCCAGAGCTCCTCGGCGGTGTTCTGACCGGCGCAGTGCCAGTCCCAGTCC
This sequence comes from Actinotalea sp., assembly GCA_014360395.1. Classification (GTDB taxonomy): domain Bacteria; phylum Actinomycetota; class Actinomycetes; order Actinomycetales; family Cellulomonadaceae; genus Actinotalea. The sequence continues at coordinate 270 of JACIXM010000152.1, read as the reverse complement.
CGGTCGGCGGACCAGTCGACGGCGCCCCACGGCGGCGCCGGGTCGTTCCCGTGCAGCACATGGGACAGCCAGTAGTCCTCGACGTACGCCAGGTGCTTGAGCAGGCCGCCGAGGGTCATCGTCGACGGTCCGAGGGTCGCGCGGAGTCCCGCCTCGTCGAGCCCGGTGCACTTCCACTGCAGCGTCGCGCGCAGGAAGTCGAGGAAGCCCAGCAGCGTGGCGGCCTCGCCGGCGGCGAACGGGGGCTCGGGGCGTCCCTGGTCGTCGAGG
>JACIXM010000151.1 GCA_014360395.1 Actinotalea sp. | reverse complement strand
TTTGGTGACCGCGGCGATGACCATGCCGGTCGCGCGGCCGAGCGGTCGTGCGTCTCGGGGTCGACGCTAGAGCCGGGCACCGACACGGCCGCAGGCCCGTCCACAGCCGTGGGCACGGCGGCTCGGGACCGCTTGGGGCGGCCGGCCTCAGGTGGCCGGCGTGGGCTGGGCGGGCCGGTGTCAGGCGGGCGGCAGGGGCTCGCGCAGCCCGGAGGCGCGGCGGATGGGCCGGCCGACGGCGACGCGGATCGCCGCGTCGGTCCCGACGACCCGCACGTGCTCCCGCGCCCGGGTGACAGCGGTGTAGAGCAGCTCGCGCGTCAGCAGGGGTGACGTCGCCGGCGGCAGGACCACCGACACCCGACCGAACTGGCTGCCCTGGCCGCGGTGCACGGTCATCGCGTGCACGACCTGCGCGGGCGGCAGCCGGTGCGGGCGCACGAGCCGCGGGGCGTCGGGGTCGCCGAACGCGACGGTCCGGCCGCCGGCGCCGTCGTCGACGACCACGCCGGTGTCCCCGTTCGACAGGCCGGTGTCGCGGTCGTTGACGGTGACCAGGAGCGGCAGGCCCAGCGGCCACGGCCCGTCGGCGTCCTCGCCGGTCGCCTCCAGCACCCACCGCTCGGCGCGGTCGGCCCAGGTGCTCACGCCCGCCGGCCCGCGGCGGTGGGCCACCAGGAGGCGGTGCTGCTCCAGGGCGCGCAGCGCGGCGTCCGCCTGCCCGGCGCGCGCGGCGGCGACCAGGGCGGTGCCGGCCGCGACGACGTCGTCCCGGACGCCGGCGATCTCGGCGTCGGTGAGGTGGTCCTCCGCGGCCGGCTCGACCAGGGTGACGGCGGGCGCACCGTCGCGCAGGACAGCCAGGGTGGCGTCGGCGTCGCCCCGGCGGATCGCCGCGGCGAGGTCCGCGAGGGCACCCTGCTCGGCGTAGCGGTGCACCCGGGTGAGCCGGACGACGCCGTTGCGCAGGGCCTGCCGGTCCGCCGCCTCGTCGGCCTGGGGGAGGTCCTCGGGGACGACGGCGGCCAGGCGTGCGGGCAGCTCCGGGTGCACGGCCGGTGCTGGTGGACGGGCCACGAGGTCGCCGAGCACGGCCCCGGCCTCGACGGACGCGAGCTGGTCGGGGTCCCCGACGAGGACGAGCCGGGCCTGCGGGCGCAGCGCCTCCAGCAGCCGGGCCATGAGGGGGAGCGACACCATCGAGGTCTCGTCGACGACGACGACGTCGTGCGGGAGCCGGTGCGTCCGGTCGTGGCGGAACCGGGTCGCCGACCGCCAGCCGAGGAGCCGGTGGACGGTGGTGGCGGAGAGCTCGCCGACCCGGTCGCGGTCCCCAGGCGGCAGCTGGCGGACGACGGCGTGGACGGCCTCCTGCAGGCGGGCGGCCGCCTTGCCGGTCGGGGCGGCGAGGGCGATGCGCAGCCCGCCGCCGGTGACCTCCTGCAGCGCGGCGAGCAGCGTCGCCACGGTCGTCGTCTTGCCCGTGCCGGGCCCGCCGGTGAGCACGGTGATGCGGCTCGTCGCGGCAGTCGCGGCGGCGAGGCGCTGCCGGTCGTCCGCCGGGTCGGGGAAGAGGCGGGACACCGCCGCACGGACGGCCGCCGGGTCGACCGGGGGCGCGGCGCCGTCGGGCTCCCCGGCGCCGGGCGCGGAGCCGAGCCGCTCGTCCAGCGCCGCCCGCACCAGCTGCTCGTCGCGCCAGTAGCGGTCGAGGTAGAGCCGCCCGCCCACCCAGCGGGCCGGCCGCACGTCGTCGGGGTCCTCCACCGGCCCGACGGCCACCAGCCGGCTGCGCTCGATCGCGGCGGCCCACTCGGCGGGTCCGAACCACGGCAGGTCCACCGCCGTCTCGTCCGCCTCGGTGGCGGTCAGCACCGTCCGGTCGGCGAGCTCGACGCAGACCGCGCCCTGGCGCAGCGCCCGCACCGCCAGCGCCGCGGCGAGGACGACCCGGTCGTCCGCCTCGCCCGTGAGGCGTGCCAGGCGCTGCGCGACGTGGACGTCGGCGGCGGTGAGCACCCCGGCGCGGTTGTAGACCGCCAGGAGGCCGTGGGCGCGCAGGGCCCGGCGGGGGTCGGCCGGCTCGGGCTCGAGAGTCCGGGGGGCGCTCATCGCGGCCTCCCCTCGAGCAGCGCGGACAGGCCCACGACGACCGCGGTCGGCGGCCGCCAGGCGAGGACCCCGCACGGCTGCCCGTCGACGGTCGGGGTGCCGGGCCCGGCCATGCCGCGGACGAACAGGTAGAGCCCGCCGCCGAGGTGCCGGTCCGGGTCGTACCCGGGCAGGCGCCAGCGCAGGAACCGGTGCAGGGCCGCCGCGTACAGCAGGAGCTGCAGCGGGTAGTGGGCGTCCATCATCGCCACGGCCAGGCCGGCCGGCCGGTAGTGCCAGAGCGTGAGGTCCTCCTCCGGCCCGGCCAGCCGGTTGGTCTTGTAGTCGACGACGACGTAGCGCTCGTCCCCCTCGGTCTCGCCGCGCAGCCGCAGGACCGCGTCGATGCTCCCGGTGAGGTACCCGCGCAGGCGCTCGGCCGCGAGGTCGGGGTGCTCGAGGCGGTCGGCGTACGACGCGAAGGGGTCGTCGGCCGGCAGGTGCCGGCGCAGCAGCCCGGCGACGTCCCGCAGCGTCGCAGCCGCTGTGGCCGGAGCCGCGTCCGGCGCGTCACCGCCGGCCAGGGGCAGCTCGAACTCCAGCTCCGGGAGGCGGTCCACGGGGGCGACGTCCCGCAGCCGACGGCCACGACCCAGGGGTCCGAGCGGGCTGTCCAGCACGGTCATGAGGCGGTCGGCGAGGACGGCCGCGTCGACCCCGAGGCCGTGCCGCAGCGGCGCCTCCCCGCAGCGGCGCAGCACCTCCTCGGCCAGGTCCGGCGCCGCGGTGTCGACGTGCTCGAGGACGTCGTGGACGAGCGTGCCGAAGCCGGTCCCGCCGGGCAGGTCCGCCATCGGGGAGGGCAGCACCCGCAGGCCGGCGTCGGTCACCTCTCTCCCGGGGCCCTCGGTCCCCCCGCCCGCCGTCCTCCCGCCCGGGCCCAGGGCGGCGGGGGCGAGGGTCCGCGGCTCGTCCTGGATCCCCGCGTCCTCCGGCTCGTCGGCCACGGCGGGCGCGCCGTGGGCGTGGTGCGCGGCCGCGGTCAGCCCCGAGTAGGAGGTGCGCCGCCAGGTGGTGTCCAGGGTGCGGGTGAAGCGCGCGACGGCGAGGTCCGGGCGCTCGGGCTCCGGCGCGGTCCACCGCACCAGAGCCGGTCGCTCGGTGACGAGCTGGTGGGCGAGGGTCCCGTCGGACGCGGCGGCGAGCGCCGCGAGCCGCTCGGTGACGACGGGGTCGCGGGGCACGGTCACCGCGGGGGGCGGCTCCCCGCCGGCGTCCCGGTCGCCCAGCAGCAGCCGGGTCAGCGCGCCGGTGCCGCTGTTGCGGCTCGGCGCCCACCACAGGACGAGGTGGCTGCTCGCACGGGTCAGCGCCACGTAGGCGAGGCGGAGGTCCTCCCCGCGGTCCTCGGCCTGGTGGCGCTCGAGCGCCTCGGCGTAGCCGGGGCTGCCCACGCCGCCGACGTGCAGGAGGCGGTCGTCGCCCTCGTGGTACTTCAGGATCGAGGGGTTCTTCGGCGTGAAGCGGTCCCACGCGAACGGGACGTGCACCACCGGGAACTCGAGCCCCTTCGCGGCGTGCACGGTGACGACCTGCACCGCCTCGGCGTCGGTCTCCAGGCGCCTGCTGCGCTCCTCGGTGTAGTCCTCGTCCGCCTCCGCCATGCGGGCACGCAGCCACTCGGTCAGGGCCGCGGCGCCGAGCTGTTGGCGGACGGCGGCCTCGTGCAGGGCCTGGCCGATGTGCCGGACGTCGGTGAGCAGCCGCTCGCCGTCGGGCGCGCCGAGCAGTCGGTCGGTCAGGCCCGCGGCGGTCGCGGCCTCCAGGAGCGCGGCGACGCCGCGGTCGGCGAGGGCGTGCGCCCACGCCCGCAGCCGTTCGGCCAGGTCGTCCCGGGCGTCGTCGTCCGCCTCGGCGAGGCGGCGGGCGTCCCAGCCGAGGAACGGGGTGAGGGCGGCGGCGGCCCCCCGGCCGGCGTGCCCGGGCTGGTCGAGGGCGACGAGAAGCGTCAGCCACTGCTCCGCCGCGGCGGTGCGGAACACGCTGGACAGCCCGGAGACGACGGCGGGCACCCCGGCCGCCGTCAGCGCGTCGCGGACCGCCAGGGCGTCGGCGTTGCGCCGGCACAGGACCGCGATGTCGCCGGGGCGCAGCGCCCGCCACGCGGCGCCGTCGAGCAGCCGCTCGGTGCGCAGCTGCTCGACGACCTGGGCGGCGACGTCGGCGTAGACCAGCTCCCGCACGGCGCCGACCGCGGGCGTGGCCGCCGCGGCGCCGAGCGCGGACCGGGTGACCTGCCGCAGCCGGACCGCGGCCGCGCCGTCGTGCCGGCGGCCGGTGTGCTCGGCGTCGACCGGCCGGACGACGATGCGCGGGTCACCCAGGGCCGTCGTCCCCAGGACGCGGTGCAACCCGTCGAGCACGGCCGCGTCGCTGCGCCAGTTGCGCCCGAGGGTCGCGGTGTCGTGCGCGTCGCGCCGGGCGGCGAGGTAGGTGACGACGTCGGCGCCGCGGAACGCGTAGATCGCCTGCTTGGGGTCCCCGATGAGCACGAGCGTGCGGTGACCGTGGAAGGCGGTGCGCAGGATGTCCCACTGCACGCGGTCGGTGTCCTGGAACTCGTCGACCATGACGACCCGGTAGCGGGACCGGATGCGGTCCACGGCCGCGGGACCGGTCTGCGGGTCGGTCAGGGCGTCGCGCAGGAGGGTGAGCAGGTCGTCGTAGTCGATGAGCCGGCGCGCGCGCTTGCGGCGCACCACCTCCGCCCGGACGTCGGCGGCGAAGCGGCGGCGGTGCTCGGCCGGTCCCGTCCCGTCGGTGGGCCGCAGGTCGGCGTCGTGGTCGCTGACGGCCGCCCGCGCCACCTCTCGCGCCTCGGGGACGGACAGCTGCGGCTCGCGTTCCACCGCGTACCGCTGGAGGTACAGGTCGTCGACGACCTCGTCGCGCAGGTCGGCGACGTCCGGCAGCAGCACCGCGTCGGGATCGGTGTCGCCCGCGATCCCGAGCGTGGCGAGCATCTGCTGGCAGAAGCCGTGGGTGGTGGCGATGGTCGCGCGGTCGAACTCGGCCAGGGCGCGGGTGAGCCGGCGTCGGCGCCGGTCCAGCTCGGCGTCCTCCACGCTGGCCAGGTGCCGTAGCAGCGGGTCCGTCGTGCCGCGGACGGCCGGGTCGCGCAGCGCCCGCTCGGCACCGACGAGACGCTCGCGGACGCGGTCGCGCAGCTCGGAGGTCGCCGCGCGGCCGAAGGTGACGAGCATGAGCTCGGACAGCTCGGCGGCGCCCTCGGCGACGTAGCGGGTCGCCAGGGCGGCGATGGTGAAGGTCTTGCCCGTCCCGGCGCTGGCCTCCAGGACGGTGGTGCGCTCCGGCAGCGGCCCGCAGACGTCGAAGACCCGCGTCTGCTCGCGGCTCGTGCCCGTCGTGGTGGTCACAGCGTCTCCGTCCGCTCGTGGTCGAGCAGCGGCTGCCACACGCGGCGGGCGAGGACCCCGAGCCGGTGGCCCTCCTCCGGCCACCAGGCCGCCTGCGCCGGGTCGGGATCCCCGAGCACGGCGCGCAGCGGGGCCCCGGTGCCCCAGACGAGGCGGTGGTAGGGGTCGGACTGCTCGCCGGGCACCATGCGGTCGTCCCGCCAGGACCGGCCCGCGGCCTCCAGCGCCGGGGCGACGTCCTCCTGGGCGTCGCGGGCGCGGGCGTAGGCGCACCCGGTCGCGACCGGCAGGGGGATCGGCTCGCGCAGCGCGGCGTCGGAGAAGAACTACACCACCGAGGAAGAGGCCAGGGTGGAGGTCAACCGCGAGACCGGCTCCATCCACGTCTACGCCGAGGTGGCCGACGCGGAGACGGGAGAGGTCAGGGAGGAG
>JACIXM010000150.1 GCA_014360395.1 Actinotalea sp. | reverse complement strand
GACGGCGGACCGCGCGCCCTCGGGCCCGCGCCCCGCGCCGCCCGCGCGTCCCGTGCGCGCCGCCCAGACCGCGGAGGAGGCCCGCCCCGTGCGGTTCGCCCGGCTGGTCTCCATCCGGGCGATGGTCCTGGGCGTCGTCGTCCTCGTCGCCTTCACCCTCCTGTTCCCCTCGGTGCGGGCCTACCTGGGCCAGCAGGCCGAGCTGGAGGAGCTGCGGCAGGATCTCGCCGCCGCCCAGCACCGCCAGGACTACCTGCGCGGCGAGCTGGACCGCTGGGGGGACCCGGCCTTCGTCCAGGCCCAGGCCCGCTCCCGGCTGTCCTACGTCATGCCCGGCGAGACCCCGTACCGCGTGATCGACCCGGAGGTCGTCGTCGAGCCGCCCGCCGTCGAGGCCACGGGCACCGACCAGACCGGCCCCGCGCTGCCCGTCGGCGGCTCGGGCCTGCCCTGGTACACGACGATCTGGGAGTCGGTCGAGGTCGCCGGCGAGCTCACCGTGCCGGAGGGCGACGGGTGACGGACCACCGCGACCTGCCCGGCACGCGCGGAGCGACGCCGGACGGGGCCGCCCCGGCGGCCGACCGGGCGGCGGAGGGCCCCGCGCCGGACCGGCTCGCCGGCGAGGTGAGCGAGGCGGACCTGGCGACGCTCGGCGAGCAGCTCGGCCGGGCCCCACGCGGCGTCGTCGGCGTCGCGGCCCGCTGCGTGTGCGGGCGACCGATCGTGGTCCGGACGGCCCCGCGGCTGCCGGACGGCACGCCGTTCCCGACGACGTACTACCTCACCCACCCCCGGGCGGTGGCGGCCGTGTCGACCCTGGAGGCCTCCGGGGTGATGCGCGAGATGACGCAGCGACTCCAGGACGACCCGGACCTGGCCGCGCGGTACCGCGCCGCGCACGAGGACTACCTGCGTCGCCGGGCCGAGCTGGGTGTAGTGCCGGAGATCGCCGGGATCAGCGCGGGCGGGATGCCGGGGCGGGTCAAGTGCCTGCACGTGCTGGTGGGGCACGCCCTGGCCGTGGGTCCCGGGGTCAACCCCCTCGGCGACGAGGCGCTCGCCCTGCTGGCCGAGCACTGGCGCCCGGACGTCTGCACCTGCTGAGGGCCGTCGTCGTCGGCCGCCTGAGCGGTCGCGGTCCTGACGCCCGCGAGGTGGCACGCTTGCGCCCATGACGCGCGTGGCTGGCATCGACTGCGGGACCAACTCGATCCGTCTCCTCGTGGCGGACGTCGACCTCGAGGCGGGGACCCTGACCGACCTCGACCGCCGGATGGAGGTCGTGCGGCTCGGCCAGGGCGTGGACCGCACCGGCCGGATCGCGCCCGAGGCCCTCGAGCGCACGCTCGACGCGAGCCGCCGCTACGCCGCCCGGTGCGCGGAGCTGGGGGTGGAGCAGATCCGGTTCGTCGCCACGTCGGCCTCGCGCGACGCGGAGAACCGGCAGGACTTCGTCGACGGCGTCGTCGCCGCGCTCGGCGTCGAGCCGGAGGTCATCAGCGGGCAGGAGGAGGCCGAGCTGTCCTTCCGCGGGGCCACGGGCGTGCTCGCCGGCAGGCACCCGGGCCCGTTCCTGGTCGTCGACCTCGGCGGCGGCTCGACGGAGATCGTCCTCGGCACGACCTCGGTCGTCGCGGCCCACTCGATGGACGTCGGGTGCGTGCGCATGACGGAGCGGCATCTCGCGGGGGACCCGCCCACGGCGGCTGAGGTCGCGGCCGCCAGCGCCGACGTCGAGGCCGCGCTGGACGCCGCCGCGCGGGACGTCCCGCTGGGCCGCGCCGCGACCCTCGTCGGCCTGGCCGGCACCGTCACCACCGTGACCGCCCACGCGCTCGACCTGGACGAGTACGACCCCGTCGCCATCGACGGCGCCGTGCTCCCCGTGGACCGGGTGCTGCGGTCCTGCCACGAGCTGCTCACGATGCGCCGCACGCGGCGGGAGCGTCTGCCGTTCATGCACCCCGGCCGGGTGGACGTCATCGGCGCCGGTGCGCTGGTGTGGTCCGCCGTCGTCTCCCGCGTCCGCACCGAGGTCGCCCGGTCCGGCGGGAACCTGCGGACCGTCGTGACCTCGGAGCACGACATCCTCGACGGCATCGCCTGGAGCGCGGCCGAGCGGGCCGCCCAGCGGGTCTGAGGCGACCGTGAGCGCCGACCTGCCCCACCCGCGCACCGGGGTGGCTTTCCCCTCCCCGGTGCCGGCGGGCACCGGGTGGCCCGGCGACCCCGCCGCGCCGACGACGCCCGTGGCCCACGACGCCGACGACGTCGTCGCGCTGGCTGCCCGCGCCGGAGACCTGGGCGCGCTCGACGCGGCGTCGTCGGTGTGCCGGGCCTGCCCGCGACTGGTGGCGTGGCGCGAGGAGGTCGCGCTCACCAAGCGCCGGGCGTTCCGGGACCAGCCGTACTGGGGGCGTCCCGCGCCGGGGTTCGGTGACCCGGGGGCGCGCCTGCTCGTCGTCGGGCTCGCCCCGGCGGCGCACGGGGCCAACCGCACCGGCCGGCTGTTCACCGGGGACCGGTCCGGGGACTGGATCTTCGCCGCCCTGCACCGGGCGGGTCTGGCGTCGCAGGCGGGGTCCGTCGACGCCGCCGACGGCATGAGCCTGACCGACGTCCGGATGGTGCCGGCGGTGCGCTGCGCGCCGCCGGACAACGCCCCCCTGCCGGCGGAGCGGGACACCTGCGCCGGCTGGTTCCGCCGCGAGGTCGAGCTGACGGCGGGCACGGTCCGTGCGGTGCTCGTCCTGGGGGCGTTCGGGTGGCGGTCGATGCTCGGGGCGGCGCGGTCGTCCGGCTGGCACGTGCCCCGGCCAGCCCCGGTCTTCTCCCACGGGGCCCACGCACCGCTGACCCGGCCCGACGGCGTCGT
>JACIXM010000015.1 GCA_014360395.1 Actinotalea sp. | reverse complement strand
CGGCGCCGCCCCGTCGGACAGACCGAGCGTCGCGCCGACGGTGCCCTCGGCGTCACTCACCCGGGCCAGCAGGTCCTCCCCCGTCACCGCCGCCGGGCCGGTGCGGTCCGCGGCGAGCGCCGTCGGCTCCGGGTCGCACGCCCGCGGCTCGATGCCGACGCGCCGCGCACGCGCGACGAGCGTCGGGTCCCAGGCGCCTGCCCCGACGACGACGAGGCCCGCGCCGTCGTCCAGACGCGCCTCGTCCTCCGGGGTCAGCGCAGTGCCGACGGTGCGCACGAGCACGTCGGTGCGGGTGGCGAGCATGGGCGGTGGTCCTCTCGTCCGGCGGTCCGGCGGCGTCGCCGGTCCCGCTGATCCGCGGCGCCGCTCGCGCCCTCCGCACGACGGTGTGCGGGGGCCCGACGGCTCCGATCCTGTTCCCGCGCGTCTCCGGCGTTCCGGAGAGACAAGGGGTTACCGAACGGTACGGCTCTGTCCGAAACGTGGTCAACCGGCGTCCCGTCCGTCACCACCGACAAGCAGCACTCCTTGTTGTTGCGTCCACAAGCCCCGGGCGCCCACCCGTGGCCGGGTGATCGAGGTCACCGGTCGTCCCCGCCCCTGCCCCTGCCCTCGACGGCCGCGCCACCGTAGACTCGACGGGCTCGCGTCGTGCCCGGCGCTCCGCCCCCTCCACGACCGAACGGGATGCCCTCATGCCCGCCCTCCAGCCCGCTTCCCCGACCGATCCCGGCGCCACGGCGCCCGGCGTGACCCCGCCCCCGGACGCCGCCGGCGACGGGCACGAGCGTCACCCGGACCTCGTCGACCTCCGCCTGCCCGACGCGCTGCTGCAGGCGGTCCTCGACCTCGGCTTCGTCCGCCCCACGCCGATCCAGGCGGCCACGATCCCGGCGCTCCTGTCCGGTCGGGACGTCACGGGGGTCGCGCAGACCGGGACCGGCAAGACGGCGGCGTTCGGCCTGCCGCTCCTGGCGACCGTGGAGCCGTCCACCCGCGCGGTGCAGGCCCTGGTCCTCACGCCCACGCGCGAGCTCGCGCAGCAGGTCGCCGCGGCGATCTCCGGCTTCGCCCGGCGGACCGCCGGGGTCAAGGTCGTCGCGGTCTACGGCGGCGCACCGTTCCTGCCGCAGCAGCGCGCCCTCGCCGCCGGCGCCCAGGTCGTGGTCGGCACGCCGGGACGTGTCATGGACCACCTGGACCGGGGCACGCTCACCCTGGACGGTGTCCGGATGCTCGTCCTGGACGAGGCCGACGAGATGCTGCGGATGGGGTTCGCCGAGGACGTCGAGCGGATCTTCGGCGCGGCCCCCCGGCAGCGGCAGGTCGCGCTCTTCTCGGCCACCATGCCGCCGGCCATCGTCGCCGTGGCCTCCCAGCACCTCGTGGACCCGGTGCGGGTGGCGGTCGACCGCCAGTCCTCCACCGTGTCCGCGGTCCGGCAGACGTACGCCGTCGTGCCGCACCGCCACAAGATCGGCGCCCTCGCCCGCGTCCTCGCCACAGCCGACGCCGGGGCGGCGATCGTCTTCACCCGCACGCGCAGCGCCGCCGACGAGGTCGGGCTGGCCCTGGTCGCCCGCGGCCTGTCGGCTGCCACGATCTCCGGTGACGTGGCCCAGAAGGACCGCGAGAAGATCATCGACCGGCTGCGCAGCGGCGCCCTGGACACGCTCGTCGCCACCGACGTCGCCGCGCGCGGCCTGGACGTCGAGCGCGTCGGCCTGGTGGTCAACTTCGACGTCCCCGGCGAGCCGGAGGCGTACGTCCACCGGATCGGGCGCACCGGGCGCGCCGGCCGGGAGGGTCGGGCGCTGACGTTCGTGACGCCGAAGGAGCGCCACAAGCTGCGTGCGATCGAGCGCACGACGCGGCAGCGCCTGGAGGAGGTCTCGCTCCCCACGCCGGCGGACGTCTCCCGGCACCGGATCGAGCACCTGCTCGCCCGGACGCCCGAGCGTCACGAGGCCGGACGGACCGAGCTGTACCGGACCGTCCTGCAGGAGCACGTGGAGAGCACCGGCATGGAGCTGCTCGACGTGGCGGCCGCACTGGCGGCGCTCGCCGTCGGGGACGACCGCGCAGCGGTCGAGGAGGAGCCGGAGGTCATCGAGGAGGCCTTCGCCCCCGATCGCGGGACGCGGTACCGGCTCGCCGTCGGTCACCGTCACGGGGTCCGGCCCGAGGCCGTCGTCGGTGCGCTGACCGGGGAGGGTGGACTCACCGGCGGGGACATCGGGAAGATCGACATCTTCTCCGGGTTCACCCTGGTGGAGATCACGGCCGCCCTCGGCGAGGACTCGCTGCGCCGGATCGCCGCCGCCCGGGTCGCGGGCCAGCCGCTGCGCATCCGCGTGGACGAGGGCCGCCCGGGCCGGCCGGGCCGATCGGCCGCCGCGGCGACCTCCCACCCGGGCACGCACCACCACGAGCCGCGCGCTCCGCGTCGTTCCGGCGAGCGCAAGCACGTCGGGCGCACCGCTTCCGGCCGGGGCCAGGACCGGCCCGGCCGGGGGCCCGAGCGGGCCGGCCGCACGGACGACGTCCCGCGCACGCCTCGCCACCGGGGGCGCTGACGCCGCAGGGCGACCCGCAGGGCTCACGCGCGGTCGGGCGGCGGGCTCACAGGCCCGCGGGGGCACCCCCGCGCCCGGCGAGCATCTCCTCCAGCAGCAGGATCTCGGCCTCCTGCGCGGCCACGATCGAAGCGGCCAGCCGCCGCACCGCGGGCGTCCCGGCCTCACGGGCCGCGTACTGCGCCATCTCCACGCCGCCCTCGTGGTGGGGGATCATCAGGGCCAGGAAGAGCCGCTCGGCCTCACGCCCCTCAGCCTCCTCCAGGCGGCGCATCTGCTCCGGCGTGACCAGGCCGGGCATCTGCGCCGGGGCGGCGGTGCCGTCCGGTCCCCCACCATGGGTCCCGTGGTCCGCCATCCACTGCATCGGCGGCCCCGCAGCGGTCTGCGGCAGACCCCACACCTGCAACCAGCCGGCCATCTGACCCTGCTGGTTCTGCTGCGTCAGGAGGATGTCGAGGGCGAGGGTCCGCACCGCATCGTCGTCGGTCCGGTCCCGGACCAGGACGGCCATCTGGACAGCCTGACCGTGGTGGACCTGCATCTCCCGGGCGAAGCCGGCGTCGACCGAGGTCCCGGCCGGTGTCGCCGGGCGCAGCACCACCCCGGCGAGGAGGGCGCCCAGGAGGAGGCCGACGACGCCGGTCAGCACCAGCGCCGCGACGACCGGGACCACGGGACGGCGCGCGGCGGGGGGCACGGGGGCACCGAGGTCGGGTGCCCCCGCCTCGCCCGGGACGAGCGGGGCGTCGTCGTCGGTGCGGTCCGTCGGACCGTCCGTCACGCCCCCACCCCGCCGAAGCACGACGCGCCCGGCTCCGGGGTCTGCTCGCCCTGCAGGTACTTCACGAGGAACGGCTCGACCCGCTCGTCGTCGACGGACTCCAGCTCGAGCCGGACGCCCCACGCGGTGAGGACGACCGGGCTGTCCATGTCCGCGATCGGGCTGACGAGCAGGTAGGGGTTGGCCGAGCTCAGCGCGCGCAACCGGTCGACCTGCGCGTCGTCGAGGTCGGGGTCGTAGGCGACCCACACCGCGCCGTGCTCGAGCGAGTGCACCGCGTGCTCGCTGCGGATCGGGGCGTCGTAGAACCCGCAGTTCTGCCAGACCGGGTGGTGGTCCCCGCCCGCCGGGGGCAGCAGGTCGTAGTCGACCGGCTCCTGCGTGTGCAGCGTGGACGTGATCTGGATCTCCTGGACCCCGTCGATGTCGCCCTGCGCCGCCGCCTGCACGGCGTTCTGGGCGCTCAGCTCCCGGGCGAAGAAGATCCCGACCGGGACGGCGAGGGCGAGGACCACCGCGCCGACCACGCCGACGACGAGCAGGGTGCGCCGCCGCTCGGCCCGTCGCTGGTCCGCCTGGACCCGCGCGAGCCGCTCCCGCCGCTCGTCCGCCGCCTCACGCCTTGCTGCACCCACCGGAGCCTCCTCGTCCTGGACATCCCGACCGCGCGCCGCCCGGCCTGCTCCGGCCTCCCCTGGAACGCCCCGGCAGGATACGTCGGGTCGCCTGAGGACGGCCCCGAGCGTCCATCAGTCGTGGCTCGCGGGCTCCTCCGCGTCACCGGCGGCGTGCCGGGCGACCACGAACAGCAGGTCCGAGAGCCGGTTGAGGTACCGCAGCACCAGCGGGCTCACCGCGTGGCCGGCCTCCAGGGCCCGGACGACGTGCCGTTCCGCGCGGCGGACCACGGTGCGCGCGTGGTCCACCGCGGCCGACGCCGGAGTCGCCCCCGGGACGATGAACACCGGCCGCAGCGGCCGCTCCGCCACCAGGGCGTCGATCAGCCCCTCGACCCGCTCGACCATCTCCTCGGTGACCTGCGACACGCCCGGCGTGAGCCGGTCGCGGTGCGCGGGGTTCGTCGCCAGGTCCGCCGCCGCCACGAAGAGCTCACGCTGCAGCTGGAGCAGCTCGCCGGCGAGCCGGTCGTCCGCGCACAGGGATCGGGCGACGCCGAGGACGGACACCGCCTCGTCCACGTCCCCGTAGGCATCGACGAGCACGTCCGACTTGGGCACCCGGCTGCCCAGGAAGAGCCCCGTGCTCCCGTCGTCGCCCGCCTTCGTGTAGATCCGCACCGCGGCCTCCTTCCGCGCCCGTCCGGATGACGACGCGCCGGACCGCATCCTCGCAGGCCCGCGCAGGAGTAGCGTGAGTGCTGCCGACCCGCCCGGGCCGGCGCTCCATGCCCGCGCGCAGGGGAAGCCGGTCGAACGCCGGCGCTGACCCGCAACCGTAGGTCGGGACCCGTCCCGACGAGCCGGAACACCTGCCGAGGGAGAGAGGCTCCTTCCGTCGAGGCCTACGGGACGGAGCCCGGGTCGTCGCTGCGACCCGGTCGGCCGCTGAGCGGTGACCGGACCCGGCGCCGGTGCCGGGTCCGTCACGGACCGCTCAGAAAGAGGCACTGTGCTCCGCACGTCCGACCACCCCACCCCGTCCCCCGTCGCCGCTCCGGGCGCGCCCCCGTGCGCCGGGCGTCCCGCCGGCACCCCGCGACCCGTGCGCCGCGCCGCCGCGCTGGCCGCCGCCGTCGCCCTCGCCGCTCCGGCGGGCGCCCTGCTCGCCGCGCCCGCGGCCGCGAC
>JACIXM010000149.1 GCA_014360395.1 Actinotalea sp. | reverse complement strand
AGGTCGCCTTGGCACCCGGAGTGCGCACCGGAGCCGACCTGGCACGGATCGGGTTCGGCGTGACCCATGCGTGGGAGCAGGCATGGCAAGACCTGGTGCTGCCCACGGCCGGAGCGGCGTGGCGGGTCAGGACCCGCACCGTCTCCGTCGAACGGCTTCCGCGGACGCTGCCTGCAGCGCTCGTCCTCCGTGGCCTGGACAGCGCGCTCGCCTTCCTGCGCACCACCGGCGTCGCGGGTCCTGAGATCCTCGTGGACCGGGGACGGGAGGTGGCACGCGACCTGGCAGCGAGCGACGCGCGAATCACGCCGGCGACGCTCCGGGCGGCGTGCAGGCTCGGTGCCGCCGATCTCGAGGCTCTGACGAGCGCTCTGGGTTGGCTCCGCGACGAGCCGGATCTGAGGAGGTGGACCGCTCGTCAGCTCCCCGTCCCGGCCCTGCACTCGAAGTGGCTCGAGCAGCACGGGTCGCTGCTGCGGGACCTGAGCGGCCGCGACGTTCGCCTGGAGGTCCGGCCGCGACTCGCTGTGGTGCACCTGACGTACGTCGACCCGTCCTACCTCGCTACGGGCGCACGGCGGCACGACGCGTGGACCACCGGGGACACGCACGAACTCGCCTACCAGCCCAGGATCGTCGTGGTCGTCGAGAACCGGGACTGTCGACTCTGGTTCCCCCCGGCCGACGGCGCCGTCGTCGTCGAGGGCGGTGGTCGGGCTGCGGTCGCGCTGCTGGCGGGCCTGCCGTGGCTGCGCCGCGCCGACGAGATCCTCTACTGGGGTGACATCGACGCGGACGGGTTCGCGATCCTCGACGGCTTCCGGGCCGCCATGGCGCTGCCGACCGAGGACGGTGCGCCGGGACGGACAGTGCACTCGCTCCTCATGGATGCCGCCGCCCTTCAGCGGTACGAGCACCTCGGTGGTGACCATGACCGGAGGGGTCGACCGATCTCGCCGTCGTCGGCCAGGTTGCGGCATCTCACCCCGTCGGAGACGCAGGCGTACCACGCGATCGCGACCCGTGGAGCCGTCCGTGTGCGGCGCATCGAGCAGGAGCGGATCCCCGTCGAGGAGGCCGTCACCGCACTCGGGGTGGCTACCAGGCGGCCTTGACGTAGTCCTTGAGGAAGCAGCCGAAGAGGTCCTCGCCGGCCTCGCCGCGCACGATCGGGTCGTAGACCCGGGCGGCACCGTCGACGAGGTCCAGCGGGGCGTGGAAGCCCTCCTCGGCGAGCCGCACCTTGGTGAAGTGGGGCCGCTCGTCGGTGATCCAGCCGGTGTCGACGGCGGTCATGAGGATGCCGTCGGCCGCCATGTCCGCCGCGCTGGTCCGGGTGAGCATGTTGAGGGCGGCCTTGCTCATGTTGGTGTGCGGGTGGCCCGGCCCCTTGTACCCGCGGGAGAACACGCCCTCCATCGCCGACACGTTCACCACGTACGTCCGCCGCGCCGGTGAGGCCTTGAGCGCCGGTCGCAGGCGGCTGATGAGGATGAACGGCGCGGTCTGGTTGCACAGCTGCACCTCGAGCAGCTCCATCGGGTCGACCTGCTCGACCGTGGCGACCCAGCTGTTCGTGCGCTCCTCGTCCGGGACCAGCCCGCCGGCGTCGATGCCGGTGCCGGCCACGAGCCGGTCGAGCGCGGCGGCGTCGGCCGTCAGCGCCTGCTGCACCAGGTCCTCGGCCACGGCCACCTCGGCGGCCCGCTCGATGGCGAGCGCCGGGCTCGTGAGCGAGGTGACGGAGCCGGCGAGGGCCCGGGGGTGGGCGTCGCTCGTGCGCCCGTAGGTGGTGACCAGCGGTTCGAGCGCCGGCGGCAGGGGTGCCAGCTCCGCCTCGACGAGCCGCGCGTACGCCCGCGGGGAGCGCCGGACGGTCTGCGCGGCGTTGTTGATGAGGACGTCCAGCGGGCCGGCGGCCGCGACGTCGTCGGCGAGGGCGACGACCTGGGACGGGTCGCGCAGGTCGATGCCCACGACCTTCAGCCGGTGCAGCCAGTCCGAGGAGTCCTCCATGCCGGCGAACCGCCGGACGGCGTCCTGGGGGAACCGGGTCGTGATCGTCAGGTGAGCGCCGTCGCGCAGCAGGCGCAGCGCGATGTACATGCCGATCTTCGCCCGGCCGCCGGTCAGGAGCGCTCGGCGGCCCGTCAGGTCGGTCCGGGCCTCCCGCTTGGCGTGGTTCAGCGCGGCGCACGTCGGGCACAGCTGGTGGTAGAACGCGTCGACCGTCGTGTACGGCTGCTTGCAGACGTAGCAGGGACGGGCCTTGAGCAGCTCGCCGGCGGTCGCCCCCGCGACCGAGGAGACGAGCGGGATGCCGCGCGTCTCGTCGTCGATGCGGCCGCGGCTCCCGGTCGCCGTCGCCTCGATGACGGCCTGGTCGGCGGACTGGACGGCCTGGCGCCTCGTCGTCCGGCGGTGCTTCTTGGCGGCCTTGAACAGCGCCGACGCGGCCCGCCGGGCGGCCGCGTGGTCGGGATGGTCCTGCGGGAGGACGGCCACCTGGTCCATCACACGCAGGAAGGTCGCCAGGTCGGCGGGGTCGATGCCCGGCGTCGCCGGGGTCGCGCGGGCCGACGACGACGGGTCGGTCGACGCCGGCGGGTCGACGGTCGGGCTGGAGACGGACGCGGTCATGCGGGAGCCTGCCTGCGGGGACGGAGCGGGGACGCCCACCGACGGCGGGCCGCGCCACTGTACGTGAGCCCCCGGTGGACGGTGCGGTCCCGGACGAGGATGATCACTGCGCCGCTCCGGTCGAGTCCGGACCAGGGCGGCAGGGCGGTGTGGCCCGGACAGGACCTAGGAGCGACCCATGACGGCCGACGACGGCGCCACGGCCGGCCGGGGCGTGCGCACGGCGTTCGTCGGGGGCACCGTGTGGGCCGGTCAGGGTGCGCACGACGCGGAGGCCCTGGTCGTCTCCGGCGACACGGTCGCGGCACTCGGTCGGGCCGCCGCGGACCTGGTCGGGCAGTGCGACGAGGTGGTCGACCTCGCCGGGGGCTTCCTCATGCCGGCGTTCGGCGACGGGCACGCCCACCCGATGTTCGCCGGGCTGCAGGACCAGGGGCCCGCCGTCGCCGACCTGACGCGCGTGGAGGACGTCGTGTCCGCCGTGCGGACCTGGGCGCAGGACCACCCTGCCGCGGCCTGGGTCGTCGGCGCGGGGTACGACCCCGCGCTCGCGGCCGGCGGCGAGTTCGACGCGCGTTGGCTGGACGCCGCGGTGCCCGACCGCCCGGTGGTGCTGCGGGCATCGGACTACCACACGGTCTGGTGCAACACCGCAGCGCTGCGCGCGTCCGGTGTCGACGCGAGCACCCCGGACCCGCCGCTGGGGGAGATCGTCCGGCGCGCGGACGGCAGCCCTCTCGGCACGCTGCGCGAGTGGCACGCCGTCGACCTCGTGCTGGACCGGGCGCCGGCCTGGTCGGTCGCCGACCAGGTCGCCGCGCTGCGGCGCGCGGGGGAGGCGATGGCCGCCGCGGGCATCACCTGGGTCCAGGACGCCTGGGTCGACCCGTGGATGGTGGACGGCTACCTCGCCGCGGCGCGCGCGGGCGCTCTGCGGGTCCGGACCAACCTGGCCCTGCGCGCCGACCCGGACCGCTGGCGCGAGCAGCTGCCGTGGTTCGAGGCGGTCCGGGACGGGGTCGCCGCGCTCGGGCACCCGCTGCTCGCCGCGCGCACCGTGAAGTTCTTCGCCGACGGCGTCATCGAGTCCGGCACGGCCGCGATGCTCGAGCCCTACGCGGACGCCGCGCACCGCGGCATGCCCGTGTGGGACGCCGACGAGCTGGCCGCGGCCGCCGTCGCCGTCGACGCGCTCGGTCTCCAGCTGCACGTGCACGCCATCGGCGACGCGGCGGTCCGGAACGCCCTCGACGCGGTGCAGCGGTGCCGGGAGACCAACGGCGCCCGCGACCGGCGACCGGTGCTCACCCACCTGCAGCTCGTCGACCGGGCGGACCTGCCGCGCCTCGCCGAGCTCGACGTCGTCGCCAACGTCGAGCTGCTGTGGGCGCAGCCGGACGCGGTGCAGACCGAGCTGACCCGCCCGCGCCTGGGGGCGCGCCGCAGCGCGGAGCAGTACCGGTACGCGTCGATGGTGCGGTCCGGCGTGCACGTGTCCGCCGGGTCGGACTGGCCGGTCACGCCGCACGACCCGCTGCCCGCCGTCCAGGTGGCCGTCACGCGGAGCAGCCCTGGCACCCAGGACGCCTGGCTGCCGCACGAGTGCCTCGAGGTCGAGGAGGCGCTGCACGCCTGCACGGCCGAGGTGGCGTACCAGGCGTTCGCCGACGACGCCCGGGGCCGGCTGCGCGTGGGCGGCACCGCCGATCTCGTGCTGCTCGACGCGGACCCGCGCCGGGTGCCGCCGACGGCGATCGGGGACGTCGCGGTGCGCGGCACCTGGCTGGCCGGCTCCCGCATCGCCTGACCCGGCGGGGGCCCCGACGGCGTGATCTCATCGTCCGATGGCATCGGACACCGCCCACGACTGGTCGGACGTCGTCGACTGGCGCCGCCGCGTCGCCGAGCTGTACCGCGCCGTCCGCCGGGAGCCCGACCCGGCCGTCGCCCACGCCGCCTGGGCCCGGGGGCGCGCGGACCTGCTCGCCACCCACCCGGCCTCGCCGGTGCCGCCGCCGGCCCGCGCCGGCTACCGGCCGCCGCCGGTCGCGCCGTACGACCCGGCGTTCCGCTTCGTGGTGCCCGTCGACGGCGACGTCGTGCCGGAGCGGCGCGAGGTGACCACCGGCACCGACGGCGTCGTGCCGTTCGACCTCGTCGGCCGCGTGACCCTGCCGGGGCTGGGCCGGCTGGACCTGTGGTGGTGCGCCGGCTACGGCGGTGGCCTGTTCCTGCCGCTGCGCGACGGGACCAGCGGACGGGGTTCGTACGGGGGCGGCCGGTACGTCCTGGACACCGTCAAGGGCGCCGACCTCGGGGGCGACCGCGCGGCGCTCGTCGTCGACCTCAACTTCGCCTACGCGCCCTCGTGCGCGCACGACGAGGCCTGGGCCTGCCCGCTGGCTCAGACCGGCAACGTGCTCGCCGCGCCGGTCCCGGTGGGTGAGCTGTCCTGA
>JACIXM010000148.1 GCA_014360395.1 Actinotalea sp. | reverse complement strand
ACGAGGTCCCGTCCTGGGCGCGCTCGCCGCCTGGCAGCCCGGCCGTGCAGGCGGCGAGGAGCAGCCCGGACACCCCGATCAGGGCGAACGGGTGCCAGGGGCGACGGCGGCTCATCCTGGGACTCTAGGGACGGACGGCCGGGGCCGCGCGGCGGGGAGAGGTCGCCGGTGCCGGCGTGAGGCAGGGAGCGGGCGACGGGAATCGAACCCGCGTAGCCAGTTTGGAAGACTGGGGCTCTACCATTGAGCTACGCCCGCGCAGCCGACGGCGGGGGCCGCGGCAGCGCGCCCAGGGTAGCCGGAACGTCCGGGCGAGCGAAGTCGGTCGGCGCGCGACGCCTGCGGGGCCCCGGCCGCCGCTAGGCTCGGGCCGCACGGGATGTGGCGCAGGTTGGTAGCGCGTCCGCTTTGGGAGCGGAAGGTCGTCGGTTCGAATCCGTCCATCCCGACCCACGCACCCGACGGCGGCTCCCCGGGGAGGCGACCCTCGCCGCACGCCGTCGTCGTCAGGTGCCGTACGATCGTGGCGCCGCGCGCGCCGTCTTCGGCGTGCCTGCGTGGGCGACGCGAGTCGTCACCCGCCCTGCCGCCCTGCCGCGGCGGGCACCGCACGCGCCGGGGACCGCCCCCGGACCCGTCGAGCCCTTGGAGACCACTGCTGTGAAGAGCGCCGTCGAGACCCTGGACGCCACCACGGTCAAGCTGACCGTCGAGGTGTCGTACGACGAGCTGAAGCCGAGCATCGACCACGCGTACGAGCACATCGGCTCGCAGGTGCAGATCCCCGGGTTCCGCAAGGGCAAGGTCCCGGCCCGTCTCCTGGAGCAGCGCGTGGGCCGCCCGGCCATCATCGAGCACGCCGTGAACGACGGGATGCCGACCTTCTACCGCCAGGCCGTGTCCGAGGCGGACCTGCGTCCGCTCGGCCAGCCCGAGATCGAGGTCACCGAGATCCCGGCGCTGACGGGCACCGAGGGCGGCCTGACCTTCACCGCCCAGGTCGAGGTCCGGCCCGCGCTGGAGCTGCCGGAGCTGGACGCCCTCACCATCACGGTCGACGACGTCGCCGTCGGCGACGAGGACGTCGAGGAGCGCCTGACCTCGCTGCGCGAGCGGTTCGGCACGCTGGTCGGCGTCGACCGTCCGGCGGCCGACGGCGACTTCGTCGTCGTGGACCTCACGGCCACGGTCGGGGAGGAGGAGGTCGACTCCGTCAGCGGGATCTCCTACCAGATCGGTTCCGGCAACCTCCTCGAGGGCCTCGACGAGGCGCTCACCGGCCTGTCCGCGGGCGAGACGACGACCTTCGAGACCGCACTCGCCGGTGGCGAGCACGCCGGCGAGACCGCCCTGGTCACCGTGACGGCGACGACGGTCAAGACGCGGGAGCTGCCGGAGGCCGACGACGACTTCGCGCAGATGGCCTCGGAGTTCGACACGATCGCCGAGCTGCGCGAGGACCTGCGGGGCCAGGTCGCCGGCACCAAGGCGCAGTCGCAGGCGGTCCAGGCGCGGGACGCGCTCGTGGCGCAGCTGCTCGAGGGTCTCGAGGTCCCCGTGCCCTCGGGCGTGGTCGAGGCCGAGGTGCACCGTCACCTCGAGTCGGAGGGGCGCCTCGAGGACGACGAGCACCGTGCCGAGGTGACGACCCAGGCGCAGGACGCGCTGCGCAACCAGATCCTCCTGGACACCCTCGCCGAGAGGCTCGAGGTCAAGGTCGGCCAGAACGAGCTGCTCGAGTACCTCGTCAGCGCGTCCCGCCAGTACGGGATGGACCCGAACACGTTCATCAAGACCGTCGACGAGCAGGGCCAGATCCCGATGATGATCGCCGAGGTCGGCCGGTCCAAGGCCGTCGCCGTGGCGCTGCGCCGCGTGCGGGTCGTGGACGGCTCGGGCGCGACCGTGGACCTGAGCGAGTACATCGGGACGGACGAGGACGACGCCGCCGCGGAGTCGTTCGAGACCGTCGGTGGGTCCGCCACGGAGTCGGTCGACGCGACCGAGGCCGTCGAGGCCGCGCAGACGCAGGACGACGCCGAGACCGACGACGCCGCCAAGGCCTGATCGGCCCGTCGGTCCCGAGGGCCCCGTCCTGCCGCTCCCGCGGCGGGACGGGGCCCTCGGGGCGTCCGGCGGCACCGGTGCGCCGTCAGCGAAACGGTCCGGGAGCGGGCATCGGGCGTCGGCGCCCCGCGTTAGGGTCGCTGCACACGTCGAGTCCCGGGGGTCGCCCGGGTGGTCCAGGACGAGGAGAGCTGTGAACGACACGCAGGCAGACCTGACACCGCGCGGGGCGCGGGGGGACGCGCCCACCATGGGGCTCAACGACAGCATCTACAACCGCCTGCTGCGCGAGCGCATCATCTGGCTCGGCTCCGAGGTCCGCGACGAGAACGCCAACGCCATCTGCGCGCAGATGATGCTGCTGGCCGCGGAGGACCCGGACAAGGACATCTACCTGTACATCAACTCCCCGGGCGGCTCGATCACGGCGGGCATGGCGATCTACGACACCATGCAGTTCATCAAGCCGGACGTCGCCACCGTCGCGATGGGCATGGCGGCCTCGATGGGGCAGTTCCTGCTCTCCTCGGGCGCCAAGGGCAAGCGCTACGCCACCCCGCACGCCCGCGTGATGATGCACCAGCCCTCCGGTGGCATCGGCGGCACCGCGACGGACGTCCGCATCAACGCCGAGCTCATCCTCCACATGAAGCGCGTGCTCGCCGAGCTCATCGCGGAGCAGACGGGCAAGACCGTCGAGCAGATCAACGCGGACTCGGACCGGGACCGGTGGTTCACCGCGCCCGAGGCCCTCGAGTACGGGTTCATCGACCACGTCGTCACCCACGCCGGCTCGGTCAGCGGAGGCGGCGGCACGTCGGCCTGAGCCGCGACGCCCCGCCCGTCGGCCACCACACATCGAGGAGCACCCAGTGAGCACCGAGCACCAGTTCATCGCCCGCGCGTCGGCGCTGGCCGGCGCGACCGCCGGCAGCCCCGCGCTGCCCTTCGGCGCGCCCTCGGCGCGGTACGTCCTGCCGCAGTTCGAGGAGCGCACCGCCTACGGCTTCAAGCGCCAGGACCCGTACACGAAGCTGTTCGAGGACCGGATCATCTTCCTCGGGGTCCAGGTGGACGACGCGTCCGCCGACGACGTCATGGCCCAGCTGCTCGTCCTGGAGAGCCAGGACCCGGACCGCGACATCATCCTGTACATCAACTCGCCCGGTGGCTCCTTCACCGCGCTGACGGCGATCTACGACACGATGCAGTACATCAAGCCGCAGATCCAGACCGTCTGCCTGGGGCAGGCGGCCTCCGCCGCCGCCGTCCTGCTCGCCGCCGGCTCGCCCGGCAAGCGTCTGGCCCTGCCGAACGCCCGGGTGCTCATCCACCAGCCTGCGATGCAGGGCGGCGGGTACGCGCAGGCCTCGGACATCGAGATCCACGCGAACGAGCTGATCCGGATGCGGGAGTGGCTCGAGGAGACGCTCGCGCGGCACTCGGGCCAGCCGGTCGAGAAGGTGCGCAACGACATCGAGCGCGACAAGATCCTCACGGCGGCCCAGGCCCACGAGTACGGGCTCGTCGACCAGGTGCTCGAGAGCCGCAAGGCGGCGACCCTGCCGGCCTCCTCGTCCTGAACGGGACGCGGGGCGCCACCACGACGGCGCCCCGCGTGATCGGTCGGACGCCCCGCGGCCTCCGTATCGATCGGGACACGTCCCGTGCGGCGGGCTGACAGCCCTCGGCGCGTGGTGTGGAATAGTGGAGACGCGGTGAGGGCGCACG
>JACIXM010000147.1 GCA_014360395.1 Actinotalea sp. | reverse complement strand
CGCCCGACGACGTGCGGACGTTCGCGGCGGACCTCGGCGGCCGGCTCGCCGCCCTCGGCATCACGCTCGACCTGGCGCCCGTCCTCGACCTGGACGACGGACCCGACGACGGCATCATCGGCAACCGCTCCTTCGGCCCCGACCCGGTCACCGCCGGCGACTACGGACTGGCGTTCGCCGCCGGCCTCCAGGACGGGGGCGTGCAGCCGACCGTCAAGCACTTCCCGGGGCACGGCCGTTCGGCCGAGGACACCCACTCCCGCTCCGACGTCGTCGAGACCTCCCTCGGCGAGCTGCTGGCGAGCGACCTCGTCCCGTTCCAGCGCGCGATCGACGCCGGTGCACCCGTCGTCATGCTCAACCACCTCGGGTACCGGGCGCTCGACCCGACGCTCCCCGCGTCGCTGAGCCCGAAGGCGTACGCCGCGCTGCGCGAGATGGGCTTCGAGGGGGTGGCCATGACGGACAGCCTCGGCATGGGCGCGGTCCACCGGCGGTGGGACTTCCCGGACGCCGCCGTCCTGGCGGTCGTCGCCGGCGCCGACGCCGTCCTGGCCACCGACGGCACCCACGCGGTCCGGATGCGCGACGCCCTCGTCACGGCCGTCCGCTCCGGGGAGCTGACGGAGGAGCGGCTCTCGCAGGCAGCCGCACGGGTCACCGCGCTCGCCGGCGGCGACCCCGTCGCGATGTCATGCCTGGACGTCCAGCTGCCCACGGTGGCGTCCACGAGCCCGCCGGGGACCTCGCCCGGGGCCCCAGAGCCGGGTCCGACGCGGTAACCGGGCGGTGCGCTACCGCTCCCGATCCGCTAGGTTCGCTCGCACAGGCGGCCGTCGCGCCGCATCGACGCCGGAGCGGGGAGGAGACCGTCGTGACCACGACCGACCGCCCCTCCACCACCGCGTCGCCGTCGGGCGCGCACCGCGTCCGGGCCTGCGCCGGGTGCGCGGCCGGCTGCTGCTGTCCCTAGAGCGCTGGAGCACGCGCGGCCCCGGGCCGCGCCCTGACCAGGCGACAGCGCTCTAGCCCCAGTCCCGCGGCCGTCACCGCGGAATTCCCTGCACCACCGCACGGTTGTGCCCCAGCAGCCGACACCACGCGGCAGCACCGGAAAGCACAGCGTGCGTCCCGCCACCACCCGCCCTCCGGGGCCCAGCGAGACGAGGAAACCATGGCCCGCATCTACGACGACGTCACGACGCTCATCGGCAACACCCCCCTGGTCCGACTCAACCGCGTGACCGAGGGAGCCGGCGCGACCGTGCTCGCGAAGCTCGAGTTCTACAACCCCGCCAGCTCGGTCAAGGACCGCATCGGCGTCTCCATCGTCGACGCCGCGGAGGCCTCCGGCGCGCTGCCTCCGGGCGGGACGATCGTCGAGGCGACCAGCGGCAACACGGGCATCGCCCTGGCCATGGTGGGCGCGGCGCGCGGGTACCAGGTCGTCCTCGCGATGCCCGAGACGATGTCCAAGGAGCGCCGCGCGCTGCTGCGGGCCTTCGGCGCCGAGCTCGTGCTGACCCCCGGCTCGGAGGGCATGAAGGGCGCCGTCGCCCGCGCCGAGCAGATCGCGGCGGAGCGGCCCGGCGCCGTCCTGGCGCGCCAGTTCGCGAACGAGGCGAACCCGGCCATCCACCGCCGCACCACTGCCGAGGAGATCTGGGCGGACACCGACGGCGAGGTGGACATCTTCGTGGCCGGCATCGGCACCGGCGGCACGATCACCGGGGTGGGGCAGGTGCTCAAGGAGCGCAAGCCGGACCTCAAGGTCGTCGCGGTCGAGCCGGCCGAGTCCCCGATCCTCAACGGTGGCCAGCCGGGTCCGCACAAGATCCAGGGCATCGGCGCGAACTTCGTCCCCGAGATCCTCGACACGTCCGTCTACGACGAGGTGTTCGACGTCGACGCCGAGACCTCCGTGCGCGTGGCGCGCGAGACCGCGAAGCAGGAGGGCATCCTCGCAGGGCTCTCCTCCGGCGCCGCGATCCACGCGGCGGTCGAGATCGCCAAGCGGCCCGAGAACGCCGGCAAGACGATCGTCGTGATCGTGCCGAGCTTCGGCGAGCGGTACCTCAGCTCCATCCTCTACTCCGACCTCATGGACTGATCCTCATGCGCCCCGTCTGGCTCTTCCTGCAGGACCTCGTCGAGGATCTCGACGCGGCCCGCCACCGCGATCCCGCGGCCCGGTCACGCCTCGAAGTGGCCCTGGGCTACCCGGGCGTCCACGCCGTGTGGGTGTACCGGCTGGCCCACCGGATGTGGCAGCGGGCCGGGCTCCGGTTGCCCGCGCGCCTGCTGTCCCAGCTCGCCCGGGCCGCCACCGGGATCGAGATCCACCCCGGGGCGCACCTGGGCCGCCGCCTCTTCATCGACCACGGCATGGGCGTCGTCATCGGGGAGACGGCCGTGGTCGGCGACGACGTCGTCCTGTTCCACGGTTCGACGCTGGGCGGGAAGAGCATGCGGCGGGGCAAGCGCCACCCGACGCTCGGCGACCGGGTGGTCGTCGGTGCGGGCGCGAAGATCCTCGGCCCGGTCTGGATCGGCGACGGGGCGCAGATCGGTGCCAACGCCGTCGTCGTCAAGGACGTGCCGCCCGAGGCCACGGCGGTCGGCGTCCCGGCCGTGATCCGGACCCGGCCGGCGGCCGCGCCGGTCGCCGAGCTGGTCGAGGACCCGGCGATCTACATCTGAGGACGCCGCCGCCCCGCGGCGTCTCCTCCCGAAGGGGTCCGTGCCACGCGCACGGGCCCCTTCGTCGTGCCCGCTCCTGCCAGACCGGCGACGGCGCCCGCGCCGCCCCCGCGCGTCTCGGCATCTGAGCCGATTCGTCTCGCCTGTTTACACGGACAGCGCCGTGCCCCTAGTGTCGCGGCGTCGGCCGAGCGGTCGACTCGCGTCGCCTCGGACGGAGGCGCCGGCTCGGGAAGGAGGTCAGCGCCATGAACGGTCGTCACGACATGATGGCGCTGCCGATGGCCCGAATGTGTGGCTGCATGCCACGCGCTGGCGCCTGACGAGCCGACCCGCCCCTCGAGGGCCCCTCCGCGGCACGTCCCGGTCCAACGGCGGACCTAGGTCGCCAGCGCAGACACCCCAGCCCCGTCCTGCACCCCGTGCGTGACGTCCTGGCCTGCGGCTGCGCCGCGCCGCCGGGCGAGCACGGGTCCGACGACCCCCCGAGGACCTGCCATGGCCATCACCACCCCTGCCCCTGTGCGCTCGCACCCCGCTCACCCCGTGAGCATCCGCGGCGTCGGCCGCACGTTCGCCCCGCGCGACCGCACCGGCCGCCCGACCCCCGTCCTCGCCGACGTCGACCTCGAGATCGGCGCCGGGGAGATCGTCGCCCTCATCGGTGCGTCCGGCTGCGGCAAGTCGACGCTCCTGCGTCAGGTCAGCGGCCTCGACGCGCCGAGCACCGGACGCATCCTCATCGACGGCACACCCGTCGCCGGGGTCGACACACGCTGCGCGGTCGCGTTCCAGGAGCCGCGCCTCCTGCCGTGGCGGACGCTCGCGCAGAACGTCGCGGTGGGCCTGCCCCGGGGCACCGACCGGGCGATCGGCAAGCAGCGCGTGCACGAGCTCCTCGGCCTCGTCGGTCTGGGTGAGTGCACCCACTACCGGCCGCGGCAGATCAGCGGCGGCATGGCCCAGCGGACGTCGCTGGCCCGCGCGCTGGCGCGCAACCCCGGGGTGCTCGTCCTGGACGAGCCCTTCGGGGCACTGGACGCCCTGACCCGGTTGCGCATGCAGGACCTCCTGCTGGACGTCCACGCGGTCGAGCGCGCCACCGTGCTCCTCGTCACCCACGACGTCGACGAGGCGCTCTACCTCGCCGACCGCGTCGTCCTCCTCGGCCGTCCCGAGGGCGCGCCGAAGGGCACGCCCAGCACGGTGCGCACGGTCGTCACCGTGCCGGGCTCACGGCCTCGCGACCGCGGGGACGCCGAGCTGGCGCACCTGAGGGCCGAGCTGCTCGAGGGCCTCGGCGTCGACCCGCACCACCACCCGGCTCGCTGAGCCCCCCGACCCCCCACCCCTGACCCGCCGGCACCGCCGGCACCGCCGGCACCGTGCCGGCCCCCACCCGAGAGGTACTCATGAAGATCCGATCAGCACTGTCCGTCACCGCCGCGTCCGTGGCCGCGGCCCTGATGCTCAGCGGCTGCGTCGCGGGTGAGGGCTCGGCCACCCAGGCGGACGCCCCCGCTCCCGGCGCCACGAGCGAGGAGGGCTGGAGCAGCGACACGCTCACCGTCGACTTCGCGACCTACAACCCGCTGAGCCTCATCATCAAGGAGCAGGGTTGGCTCGAGGAGACGCTCGGCGACGACGTCACCGTCGAGTGGGTCCAGTCGGCCGGGTCCAACAAGGCCAACGAGGCGCTCCGTGCCGGGGCGATCGACGTCGGCTCGACCGCCGGCTCCGCCGCCCTCCTCGCCCGGGCGAACGGCTCGCCGATCAGGACCATCGCCGTCTACACCCAGCCGGAGTGGTCGGCGATCGTCGTCCCCGCCGACTCGGACATCGACTCCGCCGACGACCTCGCCGGCACGTCGATCGCCGCCACGAAGGGCACGGACCCGTACTTCTTCCTCCTGCAGACCCTCGAGGAGCACGGGCTCACCCTGGGCGACGTGGAGGTCCAGAACCTCCAGCACGCCGACGGTCGGACCGCGCTGGAGAACGGCTCCGTGCAGGCGTGGGCGGGCCTGGACCCGATCATGGCCGACACCGAGGTCAACGCCGGGTCCAAGCTGGTCTACCGGAACATCGACTTCAACAGCTTCGGCTTCCTCAACGCCACGGAGAGCTTCCTGGAGACCTCGCCCGACCTGGCCCAGGTCGTCGTCGACGCCTACGAGAAGGCCCGCCAGTGGGCGCTGGACAACCCGGAGGAGACGGCGCAGATCCTCGCCGACGTCGCGGGCATCGACCTGGCCATCGCCGAGAAGGTCATCCTCGAGCGCACGGTCATCGACCTGGACCCGGTCCCCGGCGAGACGCAGCGCGCGGTGCTCGAGATCGTCGGACCGATCTTCGTCGAGTCCGGTGACGTGTCGAGCCAGGAGCAGATCGACGAGGCGCTCGACGCCCTCTTCGAGGACTCGTTCGTGACGCAGGCCGACCCGGCCTCCATCGCGGACTGACGACCGGTGCCGGCCCTCGTCGGGGGGCGGGGGCCGGCACCACCCCAGCGCACCATCCGCTCTGCAGCAGCACCCAGCCCCGCCGCAGCACCCCAGGAAGGGACGACCACCATGGACACGGTCCTCGGAAGCACCGGGACGGGCCCCATCGTCGACCAGCAGGGACGACCGCTGCGCGGGCTGAACCCGTTCGACGGCGGCCGCGCGGCGGTCCCCGCGACCGGCACCGGGACCGAGCCCCCGGGCGGCCGCGCCCCGGCGCGCCCGCGGGGCGACCTGCTGGGCCGTCGTGCGCCTCGGCTGCTCCTCGGGACCGTCGTCCCGCTCACCCTCCTCGGCATCTGGTACCTCCTCACGGACGTGACCGGGACCTTCGCGTCCTACCAGCTGCCCTCCCCCGCGTCCGTCTGGACCGCAGCCGTCGAGCTCGCGACCTGGCAGAACGGACCCACGCTGTGGGACCACGTGGCCGTCTCCACGCAGCGGGTCTTCCTGGGCTTCGGGCTCGGCGCCCTGATCGGGCTCGTCGTGGGCGCCGCGGTCGGCCTCTCACGCCTGACCGACGCGCTCTTCTCCGGGACGCTCGGCGCCGTCCGTGCGGTGCCCTCGCTCGCCTGGGTCCCGCTGCTCGTCCTGTGGATGGGCATCAACGAGGACTCCAAGGTCACGCTCATCGCGATCGGCGCCTTCTTCCCGGTCTACACCACCGTCGCCTCCGCCCTGCGCCACGTGGACCGGCACCTGGTGGAGGCGGGCCGCGCGTACGGACTGCGGGGCGTCTCCCTGCTGACCCGGGTGCAGCTCCCGGCGGCCACCCCGTCGGTCGTCTCGGGGCTCCGCCTCGCGCTCGCCCAGTCCTGGCTCTTCCTCGTCGCCGCCGAGCTCATCGCCTCCTCCATGGGCCTGGGCTACCTCCTCACGGAGTCGGCGAACAACGGCCGCGTGGACCGGATCCTCCTCGCGATCGTCCTGCTGGCGCTCCTGGGCAAGGGCACCGACGCCGTCATCGGCCTGGTCGAGAAGCGCCTCCTGCGCCGGTTCTGACCGGACCCCGACCATCCCCCACCCCCCAGAGGACGGCATGAGCACCGCCACGATCAGCAACCTCCTCGTCGAGGACCGGACGTACCCGGCACCCGACGGCGGCTGGAACGTCGGGCCGGCGGAGCACGCGCGCCTCAGCGCCGCCGCCGAGCGGGACCACGTCGCCTTCTGGGAGGACGCCGCACAGCGGCTGCAGTGGGCGGAGCCGTGGCACACCGCGCACACGTGGGAGCCCGCCGTTCGCGACCCGCAGGACCCGGAGGGCCTCACCGTCCCCCGCGCCGAGTGGTTCGCCGGCGGACGGCTCAACGTGGCCGTCAACTGCGTGGACCGCCACGTCGCCGCCGGCCGTGGGGACAAGGTGGCGCTGTACGTCGAGGGCGAACCCGGCGACCGGCGCGTCCTCACCTACGCCGACCTGCAGCGCGAGGTCGCGAAGGCGGCCAACGCCCTCACCGCGCTCGGCGTCGGGCGGGGCGACCGCGTCGTGGTCTACCTGCCCGTGCTGGCCGAGACGGTGATCGTCACGCTCGCCGTCGCGCGGATCGGCGCGATCCACTCGCTCGTCTTCGGCGGGTTCTCGGCCGACGCCCTGCGGTTCCGGCTGAAGGACCTGCGCGCCAAGGTCCTCGTCACCTCCGACGGTCAGTTCCGCCGCGGGACGGCCGTCCCCACCAAGGCCACGGCCGACGAGGCCGCCGCCGGCCTGGACCACCTCGAGCACGTGCTCGTCGTCCGCCGCACCGGCGACGCGACCCCCGACGTGCCGTGGACCGCCGGCCGCGACGTGTGGTGGCACGACGTCGTCGACGCCGCCGCCGACCAGCACGAGGCCGAGGCCTTCGACGCCGAGACACCGCTGTTCGTCATCTACACCTCCGGCACGACCGGCAAGCCCAAGGGTCTGGTGCACACGGCCGGCGGGTACCTCACGCAGGCGTCGTGGACGCACTGGGCGCTGTTCGACGCGAAGGACGACGACGTCCACTGGTGCACCGCGGACCTGGCCTGGGTCACCGCGCACACCTACGAGATCTACGGCCCGCTGAGCAACGGGCTCACGCAGGTCATCTACGAAGGCACGCCCAACAGCCCCCACACCGCCCGGCACCTGGAGATCATCGAGCGCTACGGGGTCACGGTGTACTACACCGCGCCGACCCTCATCCGGACGCTCATGACCTGGTTCCCCGACGGCGTTCCTGACACGTACGACCTGTCGAGCCTGCGGCTCCTGGGCACCGTCGGGGAGTCCATCAACCCCGAGGCGTGGGTGTGGTTCCGCGAGCAGCTGGGCCGGGGCGAGCTGCCGATCGTGGACACCTGGTGGCAGTCCGAGACGGGCGCGACCATGATCGCCCCGCTGCCGGGGGTCACGACGCTCAAGCCGGGTTCCGCGACCCGCCCGCTGCCGGGGATCTCCGCGAGGGTCGTCGACGAGGACGGAGCCGAGGTGCCGCACGGCGCGGGGGGCCTGCTCGTCGTGGACCGACCGTGGCCGGGCATGGCCCGGACGGTCTGGGGCGACCCCGAGCGCTACCGCGACGCGTACTGGTCGCGCTTCGCCGAGCACGGCTACTACCTCGCCGGCGACGGCGCCCGCTACGACGCCGACGGGGACATCTGGCTGCTCGGCCGCGTCGACGACGTCATCAACGTCTCCGGGCACCGGTTGTCCACCATCGAGATCGAGTCGGCGCTCGTCGCCCACCCCGCCGTGGGCGAGGCGGGTGTCGCCGGCGTCGACGACCCGACCACCGGGCAGGCGGTCGCCGCGTTCGTCATCCCGGCCCAGGCGCCCGCCGCCGCCGACGACGCCGCGGCGTGGGCGGACCACGCCCGCGCGCTGCACGACACGCTCCGGGCGCACGTCGCGCGGGAGATCGGGCCGATCGCCAAGCCGCGCGACGTCGTCGTCGTGCCGGACCTGCCCAAGACGCGGTCCGGCAAGATCATGCGTCGTCTGCTCGCCGACCTCGTCGCCGGGGGAAGCCTGGGCGACGTGACGTCGTTGCAGGACGAGACGTCCCTCACCCGCATCCAGGCGGTCCTGCGCGCCCGCGCTGCGGCCACGTCGAAGGAGAACCCGTGACCGAACCGACCACCGGCGACCGCCGCTGGGGCTTCCGCACCCGGGCCCTGCACGCGGGCGGCGTGCCCGACCCGACGACCGGCGCCCGCGCGGTCCCGATCTACCAGACGACGAGCTTCGTCTTCGACGACACGAACGACGCCGCGAACCTCTTCGCGCTGCAGAAGTACGGCAACATCTACAGCCGCATCGGGAACCCCACGGTCGCGGCGCTCGAGGAGCGGATCGCGTCCCTCGAGGGCGGCATCGGCGCGGTCGCGACGTCGTCGGGCATGGCCGCCGAGTTCATCACCTTCGCCGCGCTCGTCGGCGCCGGAGACCACGTCGTCGCCGCGGCGTCGCTCTACGGCGGCACCGTCACCCAGCTCGACGTGACCCTGCGCCGCTTCGGCGTCGAGACGACGTTCGTCCCCGGCACCGACCCCGCGGACTACGCCGCGGCGATCCGGCCCGAGACCAAGGTCGTCTACGCCGAGGTCATCGCGAACCCGTCCGGCGAGATCACCGACATCGCGGCCCTGGCCGAGGTCGCGCACGCCGCCGGCGTCCCGCTGGTCATCGACGCGACGCTCAACACGCCCTACCTGTGCCGCCCGATCGAGCACGGCGCCGACATCGTCATCCACTCGGTGACGAAGTTCCTCGGCGGGCACGGGACGACCCTCGGCGGCGTCGTCGTCGAGAGCGGCCGGTTCGACTGGGGCAACGGGAAGTTCCCGCAGATGACCGAGCCCGTGGCGTCCTACGGCGGGGTGAGCTGGTGGGAGAACTTCGGCGAGTACGGGTTCCTCACCAAGCTGCGCTCGGAGCAGCTGCGGGACATCGGGCCGTCGCTGGCCCCGCAGTCCGCGTTCAACCTGCTCCAGGGCGTCGAGACGCTCCCCCAGCGGATCGAGGAGCACGTCGCCAACGCGCGCGTCGTCGCGGCGTGGCTCGAGGCCGACCCGCGCATCGGGTACGTGAACTGGGCCGGCCTGCCCTCGCACCCGCACCACCAGCGGGCGCAGCACTACCTGCCGCTGGGGCCGGGCTCGGTCTTCGCCTTCGGGCTGCGCGGCACGGCGGAGGTCCCCGGACGGGAGGCCGGCCGCCGCTTCATCGAAGGGCTCCAGCTCGCCAGCCACCTGGCGAACGTCGGCGACGCGCGCACGCTCGTCATCCACCCCGGGTCCACGACGCACCAGCAGCTGTCGGCCGAGCAGCTCGTGGCGGCCGGGGTACCCGAGGACCTCGTCCGCATCAGCGTGGGCCTGGAGGACGTCGAGGACATCCTCTGGGACCTGGACCAGGCCCTCACCGCGGCCGTCGGCCCGCGGGAGGCGTTCTCTGCAGCCGACGACGCCCGGACCGAGACCGTGGAGGTGTCCGCGTGAGCGCCGACGTCCAGGCCTGTGCCCTGCCCGCGCCCGCCCCTGCGGCCGGTGCCCCCGCCCGGACGTGGGTGGGCCCGAGTGCACCGGAGCGTCTGGCGATCCTGCGGCGGACCCGGTCCATCGCCATCGTCGGGGCGTCGGCGAACGCCTCCCGCGCCAGCTACTTCGTGGCGACGTACCTGCTCTCGTCCTCGCCCTACGACGTCTACTTCGTCAACCCGCGGGCCACCCAGATCCTCGGGCAGCCGGTGTACCCCTCGCTCGACGCACTGCCCGTCGTGCCGGACCTCGTCGACGTCTTCCGGCGGCACGACGACCTGCCGACGGTGCTCGACGAGACGCTCGCCGTCGGCGCCCGCACGCTGTGGCTGCAGCTGGGCTCGTGGCACGAGGAGGTCGCCCAGCGGGCCGAGGCGGCCGGTCTGGAGGTCGTCATGGACCGTTGCGTGAAGATCGAGCACGCCCGGTTCCACGGTGGCCTGCACCTGGCGGGCTTCGACACGGGGGTCATCAGCTCGCGCCGCGCCCTGCGCTGACCGCGCGGTCCACGCTGCGCACGGAGGCGGGCGCCCTCCGGCGCGGGCTCGGACGCCCTCCGGACGGGCTCAGTCGTCGCCGGGCCACCAGAGCGCGTCACCGAGGCGGACCCGTGCGCCGTCGGGCGAGAGGGGGCAGCCCTCCGTGCGCAGGACCGCGAGCGCCTCCTCGCGCTTGAAGGCGGGCGGCAGACCGGACGCGTTGACGACGCGCCACCACGGCACCCCGGACCCGGCCCGGGACAGGACGGTCCCGACCTGACGCGGCCCGCCCCGGCCGAGCGCGTCGCGCAGGTCCTCCGCGATCGTGCCGTACGTCATCACACGCCCGGCGGGGATGGCCGCGACGACGTCCAGCACCGCCTCGAGGTACTCCTCGTCCACGCCCGGTCAGTCCCGGTGGACGAGGATGAGCCCGCGGTCGTCGCCCTCCCCCGCCCGCACCCCGGCGAGCACCGCGTCGGCGCCCCCGCTGCGGGTGGAGATGAAGCGCTCCGCCACACCCATGAGCCGGTCGATGCCGAGCTCGACGTCGGCGCCCGGCGCCTCGACGAGGCCGTCGGTGTACAGCATCACCGTGTCCCCGTGCTGCAGCACCCCCGTGTGCACCGCGAACAGCGGTGCGACGACGACGCCGAGGGCGGGGCCGCCGGTCGTGTCGAGCCGTTGGATGCGGCCCGAGCCGGCGTGCAGCTGCACCGCCGGCGGGTGCCCCGCGGTCGACACCCAGAACTGACCCGTGTCGAGCCGGACGGCGATGTGGATCGCCGTCGCGAAGCCCTCCGGCCAGTTCTGCGCGAGCAGGTAGTTGTTGGCCGCCGGGAGGAACGCCTCGCGGGGCATCGCACCGAGGAGCCCGCCGAACGCACCCGACAGCAGGAGCGAGCGCACCCCCGCCTCCTGGCCCTTCCCCGACACGTCCACGAGGACGATCTCGAGCAGCTGGCCGTGCTGGGAGCGGGCTGCCACGACGAAGTCCCCGGAGAAGGCCTCCGCGTTGGCGGAACGGACCACGCTGTCGACCCGCCAGCCGGGCGGCAGCGGCGGGATGCGACCGTGCGCGACGAGCCGGTCCCGCAGGTCGACCAGCATGAGGTCGCTGGCCGCCCCCTGGAGGCCGAGCCGGGACCTGCTGCGGACGAACACGAGCCCCGAGACGGCGCCGAGGGCGACCACGACGAAGACCCCCGGCGCGACGGGACGCAGCCCGGAGAGGGCCATCGCTGCGAGGGAGCCGAGGACGACGACGCACAGCAGGGCCATCCCCGGGACCCGCAGGATGAAGACGCCCAGCAGGAGGATGAGCAGCATCGTGGACGGCGGGACCCAGCTCGGCGAGAGGACCATGCCGAGCGCGGCGAACGAGGCGAGGAGGACCAGACCGAGCGTGCCGCCGGCCTGCCGGCCCATCATCGTGTGGCGCCGCGACAGCCGGCCCCACCGCACCCGGCGCACCGCACCGGCCTGACGCCGCACCCGTCGGCGGCGCAGGCCGCGGTCGTGCCGGCGCCGCTGCCGGCGCGAGACCGGGGCGCCGTGCTGGGTGCTCGTCACGTGCGTGACTGTATCCACCTCATCGCGGCACGGCGGCGTCCTTCCACGCCGGACGGCACCGTGTCCACGCCCCGAGCCGGGCGCGCCCGACGCGGCAGGCGTCGATCCCGTGCAGGGAACCCTGCCGCACGAGAGCATGACGGCCATGACGCAGCCCGACGCCGTGCCCGCCGCCACCCTGCCCCTCGGCTACCGGGTGGTCGACCTCCCGCCCTCCCGCCACCGCGAGGTCGTCACCCTCGACACCTGGGCGTTCCCGGCGACCGTGGGCGAGGAGGCGCTCGCCGCGCTGCCCTCCCCCCTGACGTGGGAGCGCGCCCGGGGCGTGGAGACCGACGACGGCGAGCTCGTCGCCATGCACGGCTCCTACCCGTTCTCCCACTTCCCGGTGCCCGGCGCCCGGACGCCGGTCTCCGGTCTCACCTGGGTGGGCGTCCACCCGGCGCACCGCCGGCGCGGCCTGCTGCGGGCCATGATCCACGACCACGTGCAGCGGAGCCTGGCCCGCGGCGAGGCCGTCTCCGCGCTGTTCGCGGCCGAGCCGGCGATCTACGGACGGTTCGGCTACGGGCTCGCCGCCTATGACGTCCGCCTCACCGTGCCGCGCGGTGCCGCGCTGCGGCCCGTGCCGGGCGCGGAGCGCGTCCGGGTCCGGCTGGAGCGGGTGGAGGAGCGGCACGGCGAGCTGGTGCAGGAGCTCCACGCCGCCGTCGACCGGCCCGGCTGGGCGACCCGCGAGACGCCCGAGCTGCGCCGCGCGTACCTGGACGACCCGGAGGCCTTCCGCGAGGGCGCCGAGGCCCTCCGGATCGCGGTGGCCGAACGCGACGGGCGACCCGTGGGCTACGCCTTCTTCCGGCGCAAGTCGGCCTGGGAGACGGCCGGGCCGCGCGGGACCGTCCGCGTGCGCGACGTCGTCGTCGAGGACGCGGCGGTCGCCCGCGCGCTGTGGGGCGTGCTCCTGGACCTGGACCTCATGGCGACGACCGAGGCATGGGTGCTGCAGGACGACCCGCTCCTGCACCTGCTGGTCGACCTGCGCTCCGCCGAGCCCCGCCTCACCGACAACGTCTGGGTGCGCCTGCTCGACGTCCCGGCGGCGCTCGCGTCGCGGCGGTACGCGACGGAGGTCGACGTCGTCCTCGCGGTCCGGGACGACCTCCTCCCGGCGAACGCGCGCCACTGGCGTCTGCGGGGAGGCCCGGACGGCGCCGTCGTCGATGCGACGGATGCGCCGGCCGACCTGGAGCTGGACGTGCGCGAGCTCGGGGCCGCCTACCTCGGCGGGTCGTCCCTGGCCGCGCTCGCCGCGGCCGGCCTGGTCACCGAGGCGCGTCCAGGTTCGCTGGCCCGGGCGGCGACGGCGTTCGGCTGGCCGGTGGCGCCGGGGTGCAGCTGGGTCTTCTGACTGCGCCGTCCGGCCGAGGAGGTCGCCCCGGCCGGCCCGTCAGCGTCCGGGCGTGATGTCCTCGCCACCCTCGTACGCGGCGAGCAGGTCGATCCGGCGCTGGTGGCGCGCGTCCGCGCTGAACGGCTCGGCGAGGAACGCCTCCACCAGCGCGACCGCCTCCTCCTCGGTGTGCTGGCGTGCGCCGATCGCCACGACGTTCGCGTCGTTGTGCGCCCGGCCCAGCCGGGCGGTGGCCTCGTTCCACGCCAGCACCGCGCGCACGCCGCGCACCTTGTTGGCCGCGATCTGCTCCCCGTTGCCCGACCCCCCGAGCACGATCCCCAGGGTGCCGGGCTCGGCGACCACGGCCTCCCCCGCGGCGACGCACATCGGGGGGTAGTCGTCCTGGGCGTCGTACTCGTGGGCACCGTGGTCGACGACGTCGTGCCCGGCCCCCACCAGGTGCTCGACGAGGGCCTGCTTGAGCTCGTACCCGGCGTGGTCGGCGGCGATGTGGATGCGCATGACGTCATCCTGCCAGCGCCGGCCGCGCCGCAGCGCCGCGGCGCGGCCACCGGCCGAGCCGTGACGGCGCTCTCACCTAGCCTGGGCGCATGACGACTCCCACGACCGTCCGCAGCGGCATCGACCTGTCCGCGCTCGACCCGTCCGTCCGCCCGCAGGACGACCTGTACCGGCACGTCAACGGCCGGTGGATCGACACCCACGTGATCCCGGCGGACCGAGCCATGGACGGGTCGTTCCGCGCCCTGCACGACCAGGCGGAGGAACGCGTCCGCGCCATCATCGAGGAGCTGGGCGCGCAGGTCGCCGACGACGACGCCACGTCGCCGTCGGGACCGGCGCAGCAGGTGGGCGCGCTGTACGCGAGCTTCATGGACACGGACCGCATCGAGAGCCTCGGGCTCGACCCGATCCGCACGGAGCTCGCCGAGATCGACGCCGCGGCGGACCACGCCGCCCTGACCCGGGTGCTCGGCCGGCTCCAGCGCACCGGCGGGGCGGGGGTCGTGCTGCCGTGGGTCGACAACGACGCCAAGGACCCCGAGCGGTACGTCGTCTACCTGCAGCAGTCGGGGCTCGGCCTGCCGGACGAGTCGTACTACCGCGAGGAGGCCTACGCAGCGGTCCGGGAGCAGTACCCGGCGCACGTCGCCCGGATGCTCCGCCTCGCGGGCGTGGTGGAGGACGACGCCGCGGCGCAGGCCTCCCTCGTCGTGGAGCTGGAGACCCGCCTGGCCGGCCACCACTGGGACGTGGTGCGGAACCGGGACGCCGACCTGACCTACAACCCCATGACGCTCGGGGCGCTCGTCGACGCGGCGCCCGGGTTCGACTGGCGTGCCTGGGTCGCGGCGCTGGGGGCCGACGAGACCGCGATGGCCGACCTCGTCGTGCGCCAGCCCGACTTCGCCGTCGGGTTCGCTGCTCTCTGGCCGCAGGCGCCGGTCGCGCAGTGGCAGGCGTGGCTGCGCTACCACCTGGTGACCGCCAGGGCGCCGTACCTGCACGAGGAGGCCGTGCGGGCCAACTTCGACTTCTACGGGCGCGTGCTCACCGGGGCCGAGGAGCTGCGCGACCGCTGGAAGCGCGGTGTCTCGCTGGTCGAGGCCGCCCTGGGCGAGGCCGTCGGCCAGGTGTACGTCGAGCGGCACTTCCCCCCGAGCCACAAGGCGCGGATGGTCGAGCTGGTCGACAACCTCGTGGCCGCCTACCGCGAGTCGATCACCGGCCTGGACTGGATGAGCCCGGCGACCCGCGAGCGGGCGCTGGAGAAGCTCGAGGCGTTCACCCCGAAGATCGGCTACCCGGACCGGTGGAAGTCCTACGACGGCCTCGCCGTCGACCCGGCCGACCTCGTGGGCAACGTCCGGCGCTCGGCCGCGTACGAGCAGGACCGTGAGCTCGGCAAGATCGGCCGGCCCGTCGACCGCGACGAGTGGTTCATGACCCCCCAGACGGTCAACGCCTACTACAACCCCGGCATGAACGAGATCGTCTTCCCGGCCGCGATCCTCCAGCCGCCGTTCTTCGACCCGGACGCCGACGACGCCGTCAACTACGGCGGCATCGGCGCGGTGATCGGGCACGAGATCGGTCACGGCTTCGACGACCAGGGGTCCAAGTACGACGGGCGCGGCCGGCTCGAGGACTGGTGGACCGAGGAGGACCGGACCGAGTTCGAGAAGCGGACCGCGGCGCTGATCGAGCAGTACGGGCAGTTCTCCCCCGCCCAGCTCGACGACTCCCACCGCGTCAACGGCGCGCTGACCGTCGGGGAGAACATCGGGGACCTCGGCGGGCTGTCCATCGCTCTCAAGGCCTACCGGATCGCCCTCGGGCGGCCGCTCGCCCAGGCGCCCGTCGTCGACGGCCTCACCGGGGTGCAGCGCGTCCTGGTCGGCTGGGCGCAGGTCTGGCAGTCCAAGGGACGTGACGAGGAGATGATCCGCCGCCTCGCCACGGACCCGCACTCGCCCAACGAGTTCCGCTGCAACGGCATCGTGCGCAACCTCGACGAGTTCCACGAGGCGTACGACGTGCAGCCTGGCGACGCCCTGTACCTGGAGCCGGAGCAGCGCGTCCGCATCTGGTGACGCCGGCCGGGTCCCGGCGCCGACGGCGTCGCGACCCGGCCCGTGCGCGGGACCGGAGCGTCAGAAGAAGAGGTAGCCCGCGCGCGCCACGGAGAACCCGGCGCCGCTCTCGTTGTGCCGGCACAGCACGCCGTTGGTGGAGCTCGCGCAGGTCATGGCGCCCACGGTGGTCTGCTCTCCGTACTCCAGGACGGGCGTGCCCTCCGCCGGGCCGGCCGGCTCGCCGTCCTGGCACACGAAGCGGGCCGACCCGCCCGCCGCGACCGTCAGGACGTTGCCCACCTCACCGTCGCAGTCCTCCGGCGCGGCCGGGCGCTCGTAGCTGAAGGTGAGGATCGTGCAGGTCGCGGACTCCTCGTCCATGGCGCAGTGGATGTTGCCGCTGGGCAGCACGAAGGCCCGCACCTCGCCGACCTCCTCCGCCTCCTCCGGGGACTCGTCCGGAGACGTCTCCGGCTCCGGGGAGGTCGCCACGGGGTCGGCGGGCGTCTCCGACTCCCCGCCGTCGCGACCGGCGAGCGTCGTGCCGAGCACGACGAGGAAGGCCAGCACGAGGATCACGTCGACGACGAGGAACGCCGTCAGACCGGGACCGAGACGTCGCGTGGGGCGACCGGTCGTCGGCGTGGACATGGCGACTCCTGGTGGTCCGTTCGGGTGAATGCCTCAGGCAGCATGCCACGGGCACGCCGTCACCGGCGACGTCACGACGTCGTCGCCGGTCGCCCGGCCGAGCCGGCGGATCCGGGCCTCAGCGGCCCAGGAGAGCCATCGCTGCCGAGCGGCCCGGGATGCCGCTGACGCCACCGCCGCGGACGGCCCCGGCCCCGCACAGCAGGACCCGGGGGTCGTCCGTCGCCACGCCCCAGCGCTCCGCGGGCGAGCGGTCCACGTCGTCCCGCCCCTCCCGCCACGGCCACGCCAGGTGGCGGTGGAAGATGTGGCCGCCCGGGAGGCCCACGTCCGTCTCGAGATCCACGGGGGTGCGTGCCTCGATGCACGGCCGCCCGTGGGCGTCGGTCTCCAGGCAGTCCTCGATCGGTTCGGCGAGCACGCTGTCGAGCGAGCGGAGCGTCGCCGCGAGCGCCTGCTCACGGGCCGCCTCCGGTGCCTCCCGGAAGAGCCGCGCCGGCATGTGCAGCCCGAAGAGGGTCAACGTGTGCCGGCCGCGCTCGCGCAGGTCGGCGCCGAGGATCGACGGGTCCGTCAGCGAGTGGCAGTAGATCTCCGCCGGGGGCACGGTCGGGACCTGCCCGGCGGCCGCCTCCTCGTAGGCGTCCTGCAGCTGGGCATAGCCCTCGTTGACGTGGAACGTGCCCGAGAACGCCGCGACCGGGTCCACGCCGGCGTCCCGCAGCCGCGGCAGGCGGGTCAGCAGCATGTTCACCTTCAGCTGGGCGCCCTCGGGCTCGTCGTCGCCGGTGCGCCCGCGCAGCCGGTCCAGCTCCCGCGGGCTGCAGCCGGCGAGCACGTGGCCGGCGGAGACGGACCGCTCCCGCCCGGCGGCGTCGTGCCAGAGGACCTCCGCCCCGGTCGAGGACGTGGACAGCGCCGCGACGCGCGCCGAGGTGAGCACCTCCACGCCCCCGCGCCGGCACGCCGCCTCCAGCTCGCCGGCGACCGCCCCCATCCCGCCGACGGGCACGTCCCAGTCGCCGGTGCCCCCGCCGATGACGTGGTACAGGAAGCACCGGTTCTGCACGAGCGATGCGTCCTGCGCCTCCGCGAAGGTGCCGATGAGCGCGTCGGTGAGGACCACCCCGCGGACCAGGTCGGAGGCGAAGGTGCGCTCGACGAGCTGCCCGATCGGCCGCTCGACGAGATCGGTCCACCACTGCGCGCCGATCCGGTGCCGGACCTCCTGCGCGGTCGGCAACGGGTCGGTGACGGTGCCGAACAGCGCGCGAGCGAGCGCCTGCGTGCGAGCACCGAACGCGTCCCAGGCGGCTGCGTCCGCCGCCGCGCCGACCGCGGCGAAGGACCGGTGGGTGGCCTCGGGATCGGCGGAGTCGACGAGGAGCCCGCGCGTCGGGTCCTCGGGCAGAGGCGTGTAGGACGAGAACCGGCGCCGCCGCAGCTCCAGCCGCAGGCCGAGCTCGTCCCGGACCGCCCGCGGCATGAGGGAGACGAGGTAGGAGTAGCGCGACAGGCGGGCCTCGACGCCCGGGAACACGCGAGCGGACTGCGTCGCACCCCCCAGGTGGTCCGCGGCCTCCAGGAGGAGGACCGAGCGACCGGCCCGGGCCAGGTACGCGGCAGCGGTCATGCCGTTGTGCCCCCCGCCGACGACGACGGCGTCGTACCGGGCACGGGCAGGCGGGCGGGTCGACTCGTCGCTCACGGCAGCACGGTAGCGGTCGACCGGGCGCGCGGGACCCGCCGCCGGGACGCCCGGCCGGCGCCGCGCCGGCGCGACAGCCCGACGGGCGCCCGCCAGCGGGCAGCACCACGGCCGGACGTTGGGAGACCCGTCCGGCCGGGGGGGCTCTGCCCTGCGGGGGGAGGG